>JBPYDQ010000114.1:0-4277 GCA_051986135.1 Terriglobales bacterium
GCAAGCTTCCAAGGCCCATGAATAATCAACTTAGCCGGATCTTCGGGACCCAAGCAGAGACATACCTCTGAGTCGCAAACGGAAACACTGATAAGAGGGATGGGCAATCATGCCTCAGCTAAAAAAAAGAACTCCTGAAACTGTCGTATCGCTGGCGAGCTATATTCAAGATCCGAGCGAACTCCGGTTCGCCGTGCAGGTCGCTTAATAGCGGGTCTTTTGAAAGATAGGGGTAGCTGAAGAAACCAGAGTCGACGCTCGCACGCAGTGTGCGCAGAGCGGACGTTTTGTCGCCTAGCGCCGTATATGCCTGCGCCATTTTGTACGTGGCTTCTGGATCACCGACTCCTCGCTCTCTGATTTTTCCCTCCAATCCACGCAGGCGCTCCAAGCCTTCCGCCTTGTGCTGATGAATCGAGTTACTGAGAGCCTTGCCGATTTCCGTATACAAAGTGGCCTCGACTTCGTACGCACGATCAAAATCTCGCGAGGCCTCGTCGAAGCGCCTTTCGTGAAATTCTCCGAAACCACGATAGAAAAGAATGAACGACGAATCGTCCACGGGCAAGCTCTCAAGAAACTTCCGGTATTGCCCCAGATAAAGATAGGTGTTTAACACCGACCCGTTGGCCTTCACTAAAGGATCCAGTTGACGCGCCCGCTCGCATTCCGCGACGGATTCGTCCAACATACCAGCGAATCGGTACGCATATCCCAATTCCCAGTGAGCGGCAGCGTAATTGCTGTTCGTCTTCAAAGCATTCCGTAACAACGGTATGGCGTGCTCGACCTGTCCGGTGTCTACCAACAGATTCGCGAGGAAGATTTGTGCATCCAACAGGTTTGGTTGTATCGCTAAGGCGCGTTCGTAAGCGGCTTGGGAGCGGCGATATTGCTCCCTGCCGCCGAGTTCGAATGCCGCATCCGAGTTGTATGAAGCTCCTAAGTAGGCCCAGGCTGGAGCGTAATTAGGGTCAATTTCAGTGGACTTTTCAAGCATCTTGATCGCCAGGGGAAATTTATGCTGCCCATGAAAATCGAGTCCCTGAAGAAAGTATTGGTAGGCGAGTGGACTCCCGGGGCTCTCTTGCTTCAGGTGCTGCGCTTCCGATGGCGTCAATCTGACTTGCAGTTCTGAGACGAGTTGGCTGGTAACTTTGTCCTGGACCGTAAGCAGGCTGTCATATTTCAGGTCGATTACTCCTTGACCGAGGATCTTCTCGGTTTTGACATCAACCAGTTGATATGTGATCCGCAGATTGTCGCCATCTCGAATGAAACTTCCCGTCAGGACGGTATCTACTTTGAGATCCGTGGCCACCCTCTGCAAGTCAATTGTTGTCCCTCGATATTTCTCAATGGAGGCGGAAGGCCGAACACTGAGAGAACTCACATAAGACAATTTCGTAATGAGTACATCCGCAAGGGAGAATCCAAGAAAGTCGCTACTTGAATCCTGGCCAGAATTGTGGAGCGGGAGCACCGCCAGGCTGCGGGGTGGCAAAAGCTGCTCTTTCCCAGATCGAATGTGGAGCAACTTCGGCAGGACGAATGCGCCTACGAGCAGGGCGAATCCAACACAGGAGAATAAGATTAGCCAGCGGGGGCGTGATCGTGTCGGTCCCAAAGGCTCCGGCTTTGAGAGTTCAATTTGCCCGAGTGAAGGCGGCAAGGCAGTTTCGATTGCGTCCGCCTTCGTATCGACGGACAACGAAGCGGTAGATTCAATCTGGCCCACGAATCGGTAACCGCGCCGGCCAACGGTTTCAACGAATTTGGGTTTTTCGGGGGAGTCTCGAAGCGCGTCTCTGAGCTTACTTGCGGCCACCGCCAGGCGATGGTCGAAGTCAACGAACGTATCCGCCGACCACAGGCGTCGGCGGAGTTCCTCACGGGTGACGACTTCGCCCGCTGATTCCAACAGCACGGTCAGGAGCTGAAACGGCTGTTCTTGAAGCCGTACCTTGCCGCCCTCTTTTCGCAACTCTCCGGCTCGGAGGTCTACTTCGAAATTGGCGAATCTTACCACTGATGGGAGAGTCGACGGCATCGGCCTGCTTCAGATGTTCGAAGTCTAGCACGCCTCCGACTACATGCGCGACGCCCCCATTGTATTGCAAACAAACAATTTACCAGGGGATTGGCAGGGTATCGAAGAAGAAGTGTCCGGGCATTGACCCTTGTCGCCGTCTGCGGCACAAAACAGGAATCACGGGCGACCGGCCTACGTGGGCGAACGCGAGAAGGAAACGTGAGCTTATGAAATCTCTGTCGATTTTTGCAATATCTACCGCGCTTGTGTTTTTGGTGGTGCTCGGCGGCCCAGCCGCACATGCGCAACAAGAGATCGACCCAGACCACTTCGATTCACCCAAAACGGAACCAATGCCGCAACCGAGAACATCCGACAGCAAGGTCAGAGTAATTCGGTATCGTGGAACCTTCTCCCTGCCATATAGCGTGCTGTGCAACGGAAAGAAACTTCCTCAGGGCAGATACTCCATCTCGCTCCGTTCAGACGGAAGAACTGGGCAGGCAACGTTCGATAACAACGGCCATGCTGTCGAAAGCGTGAGCGTCGTTCGGGCAGCAGCGCGCAGAGAGCGGGACCAAGTAGTAGTCGTGGAGAACAGCAAAAACGAGCGTACCCTTTCGGTTGTCCGAGTCAGTGGCTTCGATTTTATTTTCGATGCCAAACATTGGGCAGATCCCTCAGCAAACAGCATGCACACAGGCGTGGAGAAGCTGCCGCTGACGGCGATCGCCACAAATAAAATCGCAAACCAAGCCCGCGCGCAAGCGTCGCCTAAGCCGTAGGGGAGATTGACGGAAAATGAGCCCAACGCTTCGTGCAGACAGAAAACACGCCATCGTTTTCGGTGGAAGCATGGCCGGACTTCTGGCCGCTCGGGTACTCTCCGACCATTTCGGTCGAGTCAGCTTGATCGAGCGCGACCGATTGCCTGCACTAGCCGAGCAGCGCCGGGGCGTACCGCAGGGCCGGCATACCCACGGCTTGCTCGCGAGTGGCAGGGACGTGCTTGAGAAGCTTTTTCCCGGCATATCCGAGGCGCTGCTGAAAGCTGGTGCTGTAACCCATGACATCGTGCGCGATTCCCGCTGGTTCTTCGAAGGTGCCTGTTTGAGCCGCCCTCCGAGTGGTCTAAACGGCTTGCTAATGACACGGCCTCTGCTAGAAGCGGCGGTGCGCGAGCGGGTCCTCGCGAACCCGAAGGTTGTACGGCGCGACGAATTGGTCGTAGAAGAGTTGGTGGCTGACCGGAAGTCGGGGCGAGTAACCGGTATGCGGGCCAGCGGGCAGGCGCTGCTCGGCGACTTGATCGTGGATGCAACTGGGCGCGGATCTCGCTCGCCGCAGTGGTTGGAACAATTGGGGTATGAGAAACCTTCCGAAGACGTTGTTCAGGTAGGGTTGGGTTACACGACGCGCTTCTTCCGGCGGAAACCGACCGACTTGAATGGTGACACGGCAGTGGTCATCCCACCAACCCCGAAAGGAAAACGTGGCGGGGTGATGCTGGCACAGGAGGGGGATCGTTGGACCGTTACTTTAATAGCTCACTTTGGAAACTATGCTCCTGAGGACCTCGATGGGTTCATCGCGTTTGCAAGAACCCTGCCTGCGCCATATATCCATGAGGTCGTGTCTCGCAACGAACCGCTCGGCGAGGCCGCGTCAGCTAGATTTCCGGCGAGCGTTTGGCGACGCTACGAGCTATTACAACGCTTTCCCGCGGGCTATCTAGTATTTGGTGACGCGATCTGCAGCTTCAACCCAATCTACGGGCAAGGCATGTCGGTAGCCGCGCTGCAAGCTGTGGAGTTGGATAACACGCTCGCTTCAGGTGACGGAGACGGGGCATTGGCGAAGACTTTTTTTCGTCGGGCAGCGAAGGTCGTTGAGATTCCCTGGAGTATTGCGGTCGGCGCCGACCTGCGCATTCCCGAAACTGTGGGCCGACGTACTGCAGGCCTTAAGTTCGTCAATTGGTACATGTCCAAGTTGCATAAGGCAGCGCATACCGATCCGGCTGCAGCGCTGGCTTTTCACCGAGTCGGCAACCTGCTTGCTCCTCCGCCGAGCATCCTGCACCCGCGCGTTGCGGCCAGGGTGCTGTGGGAAAACCTGCGGCTGTCGAGGAATGGCGCAACTAAATTGAGGCTCGTTCATGATGGCAACGATTAACCGCGAAACCGGAGAACTCCAGAAGAAACGAGGAGAACAATTGTCAACCGCAACCATATCAACTCACGGC
>JBPYDQ010000115.1:0-4709 GCA_051986135.1 Terriglobales bacterium
GAAAGCAATGGCGCGTAACCCCCTTCACTTGAAGCCGGCGGCGTCCCCGGCTCTCCTCATGGATAAAGATGCCTCCCGATATCACATCTTTTGGGCGAGCCTCCACTCAAATACAGAATCCCACACTCACCGGGGCACACTCACATCCAGGTAACGTCATCCGCAGCCGCCGAGTTGGAACGCCAGACCCACTAAGGTGCTCATATTATTGGATTTTTAAAGTCAACATGACAACCAAAAACTCAATTCTTAACCATACTTTTCACATCCATCTCAGCTATTGCTAGGCTAATTATCTAGATGCTATAATCGCTTAGGTTATCCTAAAGGATTAGATTCGGGGGGATCAACCTATGGGCACTAGCCAAGGCTCGCGGAGGTCCACTATGCCGCGCGCTCGCAGCAAGGGGAACGAGACGGCCGGGTCGCGATTGATGAAGCTGAATGTCGCGACTGGTCAGACCGGGCGTGCGCGTAAAAAGTTGGACATCTCGATAGCATTGATCGACCCAAAGCCGTTGACGCGAAGATCGATCGCGGAGATGCTCGCCAAGGCACTCCCCGATTACGTGACTGTGGAAGCTTCCACTTGCGAAGAGCTCCTCGATGTCCACGGCAGACTGATCGGCTCGCCTCACCTCATCATTGTTTACATACGAAGCGCCGGGGTTACCGATTCTGGCGTCCAGGATGCGCTTGAGTTCGTCAGACTGCGGTTGCCGGGGACGCAGGTGATTGTGCTTTCCGACCGCGACGATGTCGAGGACATCAATAAAGCCCTGACCTGCGGCGTGCGAGGCTATATTCCTACGTCAATCGAAGCTGAGGTGGCTATCGCCGCGCTCAGGCTCATCAAAGCAGGAGGTACCTACATTCCAGCCCGGGAGCCGACCTCGGCAACTGGGAAGCCCGAAATCGGGATCGCGGGCGACCGGCGGGGGATATTGATGGAGCTCGACCTCACACCCCGTGAGCTCTCCGTGCTCGATCTCCTGCGCGAGGGCCAGCCAAATAAGCTGATCGCTACGGGATTAAACATGGAGGAGAGCACTGTGAAGGTGCACGTCCGGAATATTTTGAAGAAACTCAACGCTGCGAACCGCACACACGCTGCCTCTGTCGCCAATCGCCTACTCGGCCAGCAGACACAGACGTCTGTCGACCTGCTCTCGCGCTGAGAATACCAGATCGAGTTCAGAGCCCCGGCACGCCGAAGCGGTAGGTGGATGAGAGGATAATGCTGTATTTCGGGGCCGTGTTGGTTAGCCCAAAGCCGACCTGCAGGTCCGCCAGAATACCGCGGCCCAAGATCGTCGACGCGCCAAAAGTGAGGATCGATTGGACCGAATTCGATCCTTTGAAGGTAACATCATTGATGGTAGTATTCTGTAGAAAATTTTGCTGAAGAACGCCGCGCAGTGTGGTTTCTGGGCTCGTCGCGAGAAAGGCACCAGTTTGGAAGTTGATCTGGTTACCTGGATTGATTTCACTGGATTGAAATGCCTTGGTGTAACCCCCGGTAGCCACGAAAACCAGCGGATCCTGCCGCTTTAGTGCGGTAATTGAAGGGCTTAGCTTGCTCTGTCCGCTGGGAAGCGGGACTTGATTGCTGCTGAGAGGTCCAGTGGGAATTTCGTAGGTGAGCCGGCCAAGTATATCTGGGATCCAGCCGCTCTCGTGCACAAAGGTCTTGGCTACACCGACAGTGAGATCGCCAAAGGAATTAGCCCAGCGATTTGACATCTGCTGAACGGGTGCGACCGTTATATCTGTCAGCTGTTGCTGAACGAGATTGTACGGGAGCCCGATTTCGAACTGGGACTCCCAAGGTAAGCCGAGCCGCAAATCGAGTGCCCAAGCGAACTCGTTGCGGTTGAGGTTAGTGATAACCAAGTTGGGTGTTTCGCGGCGCGTGTACCCGAATGAAGGCTCGACTTCGGCAAAGCCATTTGGCACCAGCAAGTTGCCTGTAGCGACAAGCGTTCGTTCGAGCGCGCGCTCAGCATCGTCCTCGCTGACGTCGAACTGGCCGGGCGCTGTCGGATTGGTGCGGGCGGCTTGCTGTGTCTGGCCGGCAGGCGAAGCCGGACGCACCTTGCCGGCTCTCGCTGTAGCCGGCGATGGCTCTCCCGGATCCAGCGCGGCCACTTCGCTTTGCTCCGAGCGTGGCCGCACGGCCCGTGATTTTACCACTCGTCGGGCACCGGTCGCCGGCGGGCTGGGAGCGTCCGAGGGGCCGCTCGCCATGCGCCGCTCCAAATTTTCGACCCGCTGGGTTAGGCTGCGAATGATCTCATCCCTCTGACGGATCTCCTTTTGGAGCTCCTGAACGGTTGGTTGGTCCTCCTGGGCACGGATTGTAAAAGGCAGCGCCATTCCGCAAAGAATAAGCACAACCATTGCGAGGCCAGCCAGCCCGCGGCGCCTGTGTGGTGCTCTCAATCGTCGTCCCCCACTTGCCGTCGGCCCCTCCCGACGGTTGCACTACAGTCGTTATGGCCTACTGAAGCATGACAAACTCACTCGGTTTCGCTTCTAATCGGTTCGGTGGTCTGCGCCCGTCAGCGCGCGCGACGACGAAACCAACATGGCCCATCGGTTCACCGTAATCGAGCCACATACGCTGGAACTTATCGATCGTCATCGTGCGATTCCCCCAGGCGGGGTCTGCGATCAGCACGCGGTCCCCGATCACACCGCGAAACACCACGAAATGGTTGTAGCCGAGTGCATTGATCGGCACCATTATCGGCGCCCGCTCGATCAGGTCGTTCAAGTTCAGTTGGCCCAGACCCTCGCCCCTATAAATGCCCGCGATGGAGGTGCGCGCCGAAGTCGGGCGGCTCGCTCTATGGGAAGCCTTGGACGAGGCCGCCTTCGCCAGCCGGTTGGCCTTCGCGTGGCCCGACCTTTTTTGCCTCGGCAAATTCAACGCCGCGGCCTGGACACCGTACCCGTTTACGTAGCGCTTGAGGTCGAGCAGAGAAAATCCCTCACGGATTTGCAGAACTTCCGGGTGTGCTACATATTCGCGGCGCCGCATCAAGCCTAGCGCAATTTCCTTTTCGGTGACGGGTTCACCAAACTCGTACCGCAGCAGTATGGCGAGTGCCGCAGCGCCGCAACTCAGATCCCAGCTTTGGATCGTGACGCCTTCACGGCGAATTTCCAGCAGCGAACGAACCGGGTGGCGTCCATCGGCAGAGTTGGACTCGCTGGCGATGACGGGGCCGCAAAGTAGCAACCCGACAAGAACTAAGGTATCTCTAATGAGCCATTGCCCGGGCTTCGTCATCGCGATTCGAATCTCTTTAGGATGTCGCGATTTTGCGCGCTGATACAGTCGTTCCAGGTGAGTTGCTCCGGAGGACTAGGTCCAATGGCGATGAAGTTCAGAAGGTGAATTTGGGGTTGTCAAGCACCTTCATGTGAATGAGGTTGTTTGCCCGCAAATATGGTTAACGATACCGACCCCATTCGGCGGCGATTCGGTACACAGGACGAGCTAGCCCTGAGACCGGCGGTCAGCGCGATCTTCTGCTTGTGCTGAACGCGGTTACGTTGGCCAAAGACTCGGCAATCCCTACCGTGCTGTGACCCGGCCCGGCCGAGGCGCTGATGGCGGTTGTTATTCCGACACTGGCCACGGTCGCCGTCGCACCGCTCGCCGACCCCGCAGTCGAGGCGGTTGCGAATTGGGCCGGACCGTGGCCGTCTGCCGCCGACTGGTTGATGGCGCTGGTAGCCACTGATGCTTTGCCCGTGCCTGACGCAAGCACGGCGGTTCGGCTTTGGGCCAGACTGCCGAGGCGCCGATCCACAGCGATATTCAACACATTGGTTTGGCTCGCCGTATGTTGGCCGGATACGGTGGTCTGAAGAGCCGCGAGAGCTGTAGCGCTCCCGGCGGTCACCACATCCATTTGCCAGTCGGTAAGCTGGACGGGCGTCCCGGCATGCGCTGCGGCAGCAAACCCGAGCATCGAGACGCTCGCCAACGTTACATATCCTTTGTTCATACGGCATCCCCCAAGAGAACGCAGCCCGCTGGCGGAGCCGGCACTCGCGGAGCCAGGCTTGTTGCCTCCAGGAAAGGGAACACCCCGCTATTTGTGCAGGGTGTTCATCCGAGTATCAGGCCGACTCTGACGGCGCTTCTACCTGGTTTCTAGTTCTAGTTCCTGGGTACGAACACGCGCCCATTTGCTGCGGAGACAAACAAGCCCGTCTGAGACGATCCTTGGCCCGCAACTGTTTCCTGGCTGAAGTTGCCTTGTACATTGGTGTTTTTGCCCACGGCTTCATTGTCGAACAGCAGGGAAGCCGAGTTGCCTATCACATGCGATTTCACCTGGATGTTTGCCTTCTTGGTGAAATTGTCAGTGATATTCGATTTCCCCGTGAAGTTTACGTTGTTTGTGGCCGTGCTGTTGAGGTTCTTGGTGAAGTCGAAACTCTTGCTCCCACCAGCGGTAACGACATCCATTTGTGCATTGGTCAGCGACACGGGCCCACCCGCATTCGCCGCTCCTGCCAGCGCCAGCACGGAAATGCCGGCGAGCAGTGAAAGCATTTTTTTCATAGACAACTCCTCCGTTTGCTGGAGCGATTCCCTGGGCTGCGCTCGGCTCGTATCGGCCCGAACATCGAGCCGCTTGCACCGGGGATGGGTCGCTTCGAACAAAGTTACCGAGCAATGCATCTGTGAT
>JBPYDQ010000116.1:0-3293 GCA_051986135.1 Terriglobales bacterium
GCTGGCGCGGCGGACGCTGCCGCGTGCCCACTGAAGAGAGTTTTTTTCTGTTCGCCAGTTGTGTTTTTGGGCCATAATAGGCATCGCTGTGCCCCATCCACTCTTGCCCATCACGCCCCTGCGACCCCGCTTAAGGCGATCAAACGGCGAAAGTGCCATTGAAAACCCATATATTGCCATTGAAAACCCATATATAAGGCTCCGACCGCCGCGTCCCCCGCAAACACCAGCGGCTTAGTCCAAATCCCGCTATCGCAAGTGCTCCGGCGGAAAACATTCTACTTGATGCCGGCTGCTCGGCGCCGGCGCACTTGTCGATAGGGCTCTAAGATTTTCACCAACTGACAATGTTCGACAGGCTTCTTCTGTGGAGTTAGTGCGTCACGGTTAGAGAGCAGGCAGACTTGCACATCCAAGATTCTTTCCTCCACTCAGCGCGCACTCGTGAGCTTTTCTTTTGAGAGGCGTATTCCATAGTCCAGCCAGCCGGACTCGACCTGGTTTTGTGTGTGCAGGCGCAAGTATTCCATCGCCTTGATCCGGGCATTTAGTGCGGCCGCGTTCTTGTCATCGTAGGCCAGGATCACCTCTGTCACGTGAAGAGCCTCGACCGGTTTCCCTGCTTCTATTTTGTCCAGAGCCAGCCGTGCCAGCGGCTCAGGCCCGCCGGCCAGCTTGACCAGGTCGGGATAGACGGAGGAAGGCGCGACTTCGTACATCGAGGTGGGATTCCCGTCATACCAACCGGAGTATCCGTCATAAATGCCGCGCACGGACCAGCTGACCTTTCCGAAGACCTGTGTCAGGTCGTAGTTCGACGGGAGCTTGATCTCTTGCATCAGGGTAAATACGTCTTTGCCAGCGTTCATGCCTTTCACGGTTTCATCGTGGACGTACTGGATGGCATCCCGATAACGGCCGAGGCGGCGCGTGATCTCCGCGTTGCCCACGATCGGCTCGCCGTGGCCGTTGAGTACAATTTCGGGCTTGAGCGCGAGAACGGTATCGAGCGACTTGATCCAGTCCAAGGCCCAGCGGGGTTTTGTGCCGCGAATCGCATAAAGGTTCGGAAATGAGTTTGGCTCGGGAGTGTTGATGCCGTAGTAATTGTCCCCGATGAAAGCGGCTTTGTAGGCCGGGACCCAAACCGTCAAGTGGTCCGGCGTTTCTCCTGGGGTGCTGAAAAGGTCGAACTCGATTCCGCCTAACGTGAACTTATAGCTCTCATCAAACAGAACATTAGGATCGACTTTTCCAACAAAATTGCCTGCCCATGGTTTCGCTGCCTGGGCTGCGCGGTTGAACGCTGCCGCATTGCGGGGAGCGAAGAACCCTTCGAGCCTGGCGACATAATTAACGAACTCGACGTAATTCCTTTGAGCGATGATCTGCGTGTCGGCCTGCTTCCAAAGCGAGATTCCGCCAATATGATCCGCATGCGCATGTGTGAGAATCAGGTACTTGATCGGTACGTGGGGTTCGCTATCGAAGATTTTCTTGACCTCTCCTGCAATCTCCGCGATGGCGGTATCAATCAGCACGCCTCCGGCAGGAGTCTTAATCAGATATACGTTGCCGGTAGCAGGAACCATGGAAATCGCGTCATTGATCTTGACCGGCTTATCGTCATCCAGGCCGAGGCAGCATGAGGCCAGAACCAATCCAAGGACGGCGTGCAACACAGCCCGAATGTTTCGATTCATCGGCTTCCCCTTGCACTTATCAGACGAAAGTTGGAGCCTGTCGATAGCAGAGTTGTTGGAAAAGGTTGGAACCACTTGCCGGCGCTTCTTGTGGGTTAGCCGAGGCCCCGGGCCCGGCCGCGATTCATTTGCTCGGAAAGTTTGGGTCGTTCTTGATCTCGCGAATTTGCTGGACATGGCGCTCGGCGTGCGTCGAGATCTCCAGCATCCACTGCCAGCAATCGATCACCTCTCGATCTCCGAAGCTGTGGGCCCGCATGTCGTCACTGGTGGTCTTGACGTATTCGATCATGATGGCGCGTAGCGCCTGAAACTTTCCGAGTGCCTTGCCCAGGTCCTTATAGGTGTCGACTTTTTCATGCCCACCGCCGGTCTTAGTATGTACGACACGATCGATGCCGTACCAAAGGATGTCGGCGTCGGTGGCCGCCGATTTCTTCTCCTTCATATCCGGCGTGGCCTTGAGGGCTTTCTGCATGTCGCGCCAATAGTCCGGTTCGGCCACGGCCAGGTGTGAAACGACTTCGCGAATGCTCCAGCGATCCGGCGAAACCTTGTACTCCAGTTGCGCCGGCGACAAGCCACGCACCTGCTCGGCCACCATTTGCGTGGTCATTTCGAAGTGCACAAGGAGGTGTTCGCGGTCCTCGTTGGTCATGGGCGCGGCGAACACGGGCACAGCAAAAAGACAAACGGTCAGAGTCAGGATCGTCCAACCTCGGAGCATATATGTTCGGAGCGTGTTCATAGTGAAGAGCATGGTAATAGGAAATCGTTTCCAAAACACATCACTTAGACGATCAGAGGAGCGGAAGGTCATCACACGTCGAAAGGAGCAGGAGAACGTAAGGATAGCCGCCTCGGTTCTGCCGTGCGGGAGCTTCGGCCCGGCCTTAACTTTTCTGAAGTTAGACAAAGGCAGAGTGTCCTGTCTATTGTCGGCTTCCGTCCAGATTTCGTTTTGAGGCCTGCTCAGTCTTCACTTACGTTACGGCCTGCACGCTCGCCGGGTCGCCTAGCGACCCTCTACACCGAAAGCTCCGACAGCTTCGTTGCCTCCACTGCCGCTTCGATTGCTACCGGGTGGAGCGAACCAGTTCCAGGGCTGGAGTTGCACCCGCTGAAGTCCAGCGCTTTCTCGCGGCGCACTATAACGTCAACTACGAAGTTGATCCAGGTTCCGATTTGCCGACGATCAGGGTGCTATCTCGTTGTTGCAGCTCGAATCGAGATGCCGAAAGGAGTCAGTTCTACGGAAAGCGTCATCCTTCGTCCAAGTGGATTGCTTCTGAGTGCCGGTCCGATGGTTAAGGCTTCGGTTTCGCATCCCAGTTGGCCAACACAGTCATGGACGGACTATCTCCACCGACCTTGCTAGATACTAGCGTCAGAATCCTTCGCCCATCGGAAGCAACGTCATAAGGGCGGTTGGGGTTCCGAATTCCAAAGCGTGAGAAACGCGTGGAGGAAAGAACGCGAAGAAGAGAGCCGCGGTAGCACGGAAGCTGGCAGTCTTGCTGCATCGACTTTGGGTGAGTAGCGGGGTCTAGGAGCCGCTCGGCTCCGCCTCATCGGCGGCGATGGTACAAA
>JBPYDQ010000117.1:0-6656 GCA_051986135.1 Terriglobales bacterium
AGATCAGTTGCAAGGAGGGGACGAAGATGTCGGACCGATCAAGAACGCGCGCTGACGATCCGTTCAGTGGTCGGCAGCCAACCAGTCACGAACGGCTGACGGGACTGCCCTGGGATGCGTCGTACCACGACGGCCTTGCGCCTTGGGATATTGGTCAGCCGCAGCCAGCGATAGTGTGTTTGGCATCCGAAGGCGGATTCGCCGGAGCGGTGCTGGATGCGGGCTGCGGGACGGGCGAGAACGCTCTGCACGTCGCCAGGTTGGGATTGTCGGTTCTGGGCGTTGACGTGGCTGAGACGGCAGTGGCGATCGCCCGACAGAAGGCCGACGACCGTGGGATCAGGGTTGAATTCGCTGAGGCTGACGCGTTCAATCTGGAGCATTTGGGGCGCATGTTTGACACGGTGCTGGACTGCGGACTGTTCCACACCTTCGACCACGACGAGCGTGCAGCCTACGTGGCGAGTCTAGCGTCGGTGACCGAGCCCGATGGAAGTCTGTATGTGTTGTGCTTCAGTGATGATGGTCCCGATCCTGGCCCGCACCCCATCAGGCAGGAAGAGCTAAGAGCGGCATTCAACCCCAGCAAAGGATGGTATGTGACCGCAATCGAACCGGACCGGATTCTGACGAGATACCACAACAATGGCGCACCGGCTTGGTTGGCGACAATCAAACGGATCTAGACTGCGGCACTGGTCGGCTGGGTGAGCGATCTTGTGCGCGATGCACAATAACGTTGCCCATGATGTAAACCCTTCGACAACGACACGTTTACGGCCAAACTGGAAAGAACCGGATTAGGTTCTTGTTTGCCGACGGTACACGACTTGCAACGAAGATTATGTGTGCTGTGCCGCACGCCGGGCAGGTCTGTTCTTAAACGAGATTTGTCATAGAATCTTGGTGTTGCATTTGCTGACTACCTCGAACATTTCCGTGCCCCATCCTAGGCAACACGAACTTCTGTTCGGTTGTTAGTGTGATCGAACTCGACAAAAAACCCTCGCCCAAGCCAAACCGGCTTAAACAGGACACCCCTGAAGTGTGCCTATTGTCGCCCGCAATGCTTCCTTCTGCAACCCGCCAAGAGCGCCACAGGCGAAAGCTCAGTGTTGAACGGGAAACGGCACAGCCCTCAGCAAAGCCTACAATCTTAGCGTCCGGAGAGACCACGGCAGCGCTTCGACTCGCCGGGCTGCGCTGTCGCTTTTATGTTGACGGGATCATCGGGGCCGTCGCCTTTGCAAAAGCCCGGTCGGCTCGAGCAAACCATTACGCCACGTTCGTCGAAGCGGACTCCCTGCATGAGCCTTTTAGGTTCCCGCCCTGCTTTCCAGTGCCAGAGTTCATAACGATGCCGGTGGGAACCCTCGACCGACAACGTTGTACAGGAGAACCAGTCTTTCAGCCGTCTTCAGGCGCGGACCTTCGCGTAGCTCCAAAGTGATGCCAGGGGAATTCTTACCCCAGTTTTTCCGATCGAGTTGTTGAGCGGCAACATGCGAAAGCGGCACCGTGCCTAAGAGTGCGGATAGAGCGAGCCCGAAACCTGTTCGAGGCTTACCATCAATCCAAGCAATGTAGCTCGCAACGAATCGAACCGGGTGGGTGATGGGCAAACCTTCCATTGAATCTTCAGGAAAGGGTTACCCGACGATACACCAACAGACAGTGTCAGCCACATGGAAGGGATGCTTTGAAAGTCAGGGCAGAAAGAGCTGTGTTTCATTCCCGCATTGATTAATGAAGGGAGAAGCCTACCAGGCCCAAGCGTACGCCTCTACGCGAGGATCAGCGCCCGCGCTGAGAACACCTGTAACCGGATCAACAACAATTCCTGCACTCGAACCCATGGACCACGCCGGTCTGACCCGTAGCTTGTGACCACGCGCGATCAGTGCTTGGCGAGTGGCTTCGGAAATTCTCGCCTCGACTGACATGTCGCCCGGGTGCATAGTGTGCGGGAACGGGGATGCTGGAAAACTCCGCGTTGACCAGCGTGGTGCTTCAATCGCTTGCTGGATATTCATTCCGAAATCCACTAGGTTGATGAGTGTCTGCATGGTGCGCATCACCTGGTCATCGCCGCCAGGGCTACCGAGGATCGCATACGGCTTGTCATCTTTCATCACGAGGGTACTCTGCAGCGTGCTGCGTGGCCTCTTTCCGGGCTCAAGCGCATTGGCCTCGCCCCTAACTAGGGAATAGTAGTCGCCTCGGCAGTTAAGAATCAGGCCTGTACTTCCCATGACTACACCTGTCCCAAATGCGCTGTGGAGACTGGGCTCGAAGCTCACCATGTTTCGACGTCTATCCAGAACGGCGATATAGCTGGTATCGCCGTCGTGTTTGGCGTCTCCACCGAGAACAGGCAACAATCGTTGATTGTTGGCAGACGCATTCTTCCCAAACTTCCCTGGAGAACCAGGCCTGAGTTCGAGCGAAGCTTTTTGCGGATCAATCAAGCTCCGGCGCTCATGCGCGTACTCCTTTGAGAGCAATCCGTCGTAGGGAATCTTGATAAAGTCCTGGTCTCCAAGATACTTCTCCCGGTCAGCCATAGCGAGCTTCATGGCTTCGACGCTCGTGTGAAGAAAATCGGGAGTATTGTGGCCGAGAGCTTTGAGATCGAATCCTTCGAGCAGGTTCAGTGCGATCAGTTCAGTGGGACCTTGGCTGGCGGGGGGATTCTTATAGACCCGGTAACCCCGGTAGTCAATGGAAACAGGCGACTCGACTTCCGCTGTGTATTCGGCAAAATCGTCGTAGCGGAACAGTCCGCCGTTCGCTTGCGAGAACGACGCGAGTTCTCGTGCAATATCGCCTTTGTAGAAGCTGTCCCGCGCAGCCCTCAGCGCTTCATGCCTTCCTTTTGGCTTGTTCGCCTGCTCGGCTTCGACCAATTTTCGTAACGTGCGCGCCAGATCGCGATTACGGAAAACATCGCCTGGCTTCGGCAACTTGCCATCCGGCAGGTAAATCTTGACGGTGGTCGGATACTTAAGAATCTTCTTGGTACTCGCAATATCCTCGGCGCTCGATTCGCCTAGTGGAAATCCGTTTTCGGCCAAATCGATTGCCGGTTCCAGCACCTGCTGGAAGCTCATTGTGCCCCAGCGGTCGAGCAGCACGTACCAGGCATCCACGACTCCGGGGAGACCACCGGAGAGCAGTCCGTCGCTTTCGGGAATCCTGCCGCCGTTGTTTTTCTCATACCACTCGATGGTTGCCAGTCTTGGCGCGCGTGGCTCAGCGTTAACGGAGTACACCTTCTTCTCTCGGGCCACGTACACGAGTACGACAGCGTCACTGCCGAGTCCATTATCGGCGAAATCCGTGAGTCCAAGAACAGCTTGACCAGCAACCGCTGCATCGAACGCATTCCCGCCGGCGTCTAGAACTCTGCGGGCCGCCTCCGTCGCCTGCGCCCTCATGGAAGACACGGCTGCATGTCGCCCGCGTATTACCGGACGCATCGTCTGTGTTTCAGCCGCACCACCACCTTGCGCTAAACCGAGACCTGCGAAGCCCAAAAACAAAAGCAGTAACCCTAATGCCTTGGTCATCAGAGCCCCCTGGCGAACCGAGTATTCGAGCCCAATCAGAACACTTCGCTCGCGTTTTGTTTGGGATCACGACGAAAGTATACTGTCGACGTCTGCCAACCTCCAAGCGCACCTAGTCCATCGCGCGCGAGTGACGAGCGCTTCGGAAGTTACGGGTTTCGCCTTCTACTTAGTACCACGTACTGTGCGGAGTTTAGCTGGCAATAGCGGGCCGTGGAATAGGACTCCGTCTGACTTACGGTTTGCAGCACGCCCAAGCTGAGGCCTCCGTTTTGCATCTTACGCATCATCTCTTGTCGTTGCTCAGGGTTCACCTCGTTCCACTGGCCCAGCGTTGGTTTGCCACTGGTTTTCTTGCAGTGAGTCTTGTTTTTGAGGCTTTCTACGATGTTTGACTTTCCGTACTAACCTTCAAGTTGAGTTCAACTTGGCCCGGCCCGGGCGGCGAAACTTACACAATGTCTCCATCGGGGTCCGGGCCTTGGCCCTTATTCAGGACAGTTCCGATTACCACTTTTACAATCAGCCAAGATCCGGAGCCATGCTCGAATGCGGGCAGAAATGCCCAAGGACAAAGCGGCCTTAGCTATCGAACCAGATGGTGGCTTCGGATTCTAACGTGCTCCGAGCCACTTCAGCGCCATCCACACGTCTCTTCTTGAGAACTCCCAGGGCTCCCAAGCGAGTTTCAGGCTCATGCAACCACCCGAAAGGGTGGTTGTTGCAGATAGGATCATGGTCGCACGGTAAAGTAGCCAACACTTCAGGCTTGCGTAGACTTCAGAAAGTGAATCGGCGTCAAGCGCCACTGCTCATCAAACAACCGCTTTGGGGCCATCAACTGGAGTTGCACTCCCCGCTCCGGCCACGATTAAGGCGATCCAACCCGAAACCGTCGCTGCAAGGGGCGGGGCTGGATGCAACCAACTCCTTCCTGTGGCTAGGGGAGGAAAAAATATTTCTCTCGACATCCCTTTTATGGGACGACTTACGAAGAGTCTGAATTGGAGAAAGTCTTGGCATGCGCGCCAGCCATCCCTCGGATCGCTTAAGGTTTGAAACCGACGCTCTGCCACAGTTCGGCCGTGTGATACATCGCGCCGTTGCTGATTACGTATTCGACCTTGCGCGTGTTGTGAATGTCAGCCAGTGGGTCGCCGGTGAGCAGAATCAGGTCAGCACGTTTGCCCTTCTCGATTGTACCCAGTTCCTTGTCGAGACCCATGACGCGAGCCGGAACGATGGTCGCAGCCTGAATGGCTTCCATGGGCGTGAACCCGGCCTCGACATAGAGTTCGATCTCGCGATGCAAGCTGTGGCCGGGAACTGCCTGGTCTGTACCGGCGATGATGGGAATGCCCGCACGATGCAAGGCGCGGATAATCGCGATCTCTTTGCTGAAAATCTTGGTAAACAGATCGGAACGCTCTGAAGGTGCCTCCACGTCGGTGAGAGACTGTGCCAGTTCTGGTGCGACTTTTTCGACGCCAGGTTCGAAGCTCGCTGGCGATTTAGCGGTAGTCGCAGTGAAAAGTTCAGATAGCGCGATCGTAGGATCAACCACGGTGTGATGGTCTTTAAGGAACGACACGGCCTTGGCAGCGTCCGGCGAATCAAGATTGAGATCGGCCAGAGCCTTCCTCCGCTCCGCCCGGCTCGTGCCTTCCGGAAGGGGAGCGTGCATGATGTCTGCGACGTATTGAATGTGGTTGATTTGATCCTGACCCGCCTCAATAGTCTGGAATGCATTCAAGCCCTCGGGAATGTGACCGGTGACGGTCATTCCGAGACGGTGCGCTTCGTCGGCCACAGCCTTTACTTCTTGCAGTTTCACCGAGCTGTATATCTTCATTTGCTGAAAGCCGGCCGCATGGTACCGATCAGCCCACATGCGCGCCTGCTCCGTCGTGTCGACACGCTGCACTCCCGCTGCCAGAGGTCCGCTACCGTCGACTATTCCGGCGAGCAGAAGACGTGGTCCCAGACCGTGACCCTGTGCGATCGCATCGCGCACAGCAGTGATGAACTCGAACTCGTTACCGCAGTCGCGAACCGTAGTAGCGCCAGCTGCGAGATAAATGGGTCCCCATTCGACCTGCTCGAAATGGGCATGCATGTCCCAAAGGCCAGGAAGGAGAAACTTTCCTTTGGCGTCGACGAGATGGGCGGCCTTTGGAATCTTCACTTTCGCGCGTGGCCCAACAGCGACAATCCGCCCGTTGTGGATCACAACGGCTGAATCGGGAACCGAGGTGCCTGTGCCATCGATCAGAGTACCGCCGACGATAGCGAGAGTGTGAGCGTGGCTGCCTGGGATGGTTTTCGACAGCTCAGCCAACGCGTTCATTTCGTCAGCGCCAGCCTTGCTCACGAAATTTCCTAAGGCACTCTCGTAGCCGTCGCGAATGGCTTCGAAGTGGTCGAATTCGGCGTCAGTAGTGACGGCGGCGACCAGGTTACGCTGTAGGTCGAACCATAAGGTTTCGCGTCCCCAGATCAGGCCTTGCACCGTGTATCGCTCCAGCTTTTCGTGCCTGTTGTTGACCTGGATCATGTCCTGGCCGCGTGATTCGATCTTCACCGATCCGCTGGGCAGAGTCGTGAGTTGCGCCGGAGAGCCATGCCTCGTCCAGTAGCGCAGCATCAGCATCTGCATGGTGGTGGGAGCATATCCGGCCGTGGTGAAGAAAGTGCCGAAGGGTGCAGCGCTGTCACTCTTTTTGTCGCGCGTGCGGAGATGGACCTGGCCTTGGTCGATGGACACGGATTCGTCGATGGAAACGTTACGAGCAGTGCGCCCTTTGATCTCAAATGATTGCGGCGTCAAATCCCGGGCAGCTCGGAATGTGGTGGTCAGGGGAACTGCAGAACCGCGGTCGGTGAACTTAAAATCGATTTGCGCGACCAACGAATTGTTCTCCTGGCGGATCTGATATGTTTCCTCGCCGACGGGCTGTTCGAATTTGTGCAAGATGAACTTGCCCTGTTCGAGAACTGCGGGCCGAGATTGTTGCGCGGAAGCGAGAACGGTGAGTTCCGCGAAGAAGGCAACAACTATGACGGAGAATTTCGATCGGTTCATGGAGA
>JBPYDQ010000118.1:0-8260 GCA_051986135.1 Terriglobales bacterium
TGGCGATTATAGGGGACTCGGAATAGGGAAGGCAGCGGGAGCAAAATTTGTGATTTAAAGCGTAACTCTGCCGTTTGGCAGGATGATGCTTTAAACACCGGCTGCTGTCTGTTGAGTCTTCTGTCCGGGACCTTTGGGACCTTTCTCAACTGACAGACTGCCCATTGTGCGGGGAGGGACCACGATCGATTCTCACGAGCCGACTTGCCGAATTGATCTGCCCCGGTGCGGCGCGAATCTCTTGTAAGACGTTCCATCAGCACCCATTTGCGATCGCCGCTGTTCGCGTGTAGTATCCAAATGGTCACGTGTCGGCAGCCGCTAGCCTGGGGGCGTTTGACCGATGATATTGATGGGACTCGAACTACTTTCCGCTGATTACCTAATCCCAACTTCCCAGGAAATCGCGGTACTGCCTCCTGGCGATCGCTCAGCTAGAGTTCACCATCAATAATCTCCGCATGCAATTGTTCAGATTGAGCGATTGACAGCGCTTGGGTTTCAAGAAGGGCCCTTGTCAACTTGCCGTCACCCTATCGGTATGCAACTGTCACAGCCCGCACCAACCACTCCTTCAGGATGGCGACCGAACCGAGGCTGCACTCGTAGAGGAACTCCCAATTGCTTAACCGGCCTGATGGTTCGTCAAGCGGAAGGCCTCTTTCAAAGGTTGCACGACATTGATGAAGGTTTGGCAGTCTTCGGAGTCTTCGGCCCTCTAACGGGAAAGATGAACATCGATGCTTCGTCTACTCAGTTGCCTATTTAGGTTTCGGAACGAGAGCAGGTCGTAAGTTCCGAGCAAAACCTGTACTGTTTGATTCTCAATTGCAGGATAGCGGGGTGCTGCTGTCCAGTGCAAAAGTGGAAATCGCGGCGTTTTTGCCGGACTTCGAAGCCGCGTGGGAAGTCTCGCCTTTGGGCCCTTGCGCGGAGCCTCTCTTTCGACGGCCCTAGCATCGGTTCGTCACGAGAAGTCAGCCTATTTCTTTGCGATTGCACCGATCCCATAGAATGTCATCTTATGCGTCTTCGTCTGGCGATACTCCTCATTGTTTGCATTTTCTTGCTGGTTTTCGTCGTGTGGCGTCTGCGATCAACAAGACCCGCAAGCCAATCGGCAATTTCTGCGACTTCCACGAATACATCGGTCCCGGCTGCCACAACCGCTACCGCCACTGAACTGGTTCCAACTGCCGTGTATGCGCATAATCTGATGCTGCGAAAAGGCCCCGACTTTCGTATTTACGTCCGCTGGTTGCGCGGAAATATGGTCCGCACTCGCCGCGATGTGAATCCGACTTTTGATGATCCGGAGTCCTTTTTTATTGACATCAAAACTGGCGTGATTCGCGCCAACGTCGGGGATATCGGCAACTTCCTCAATTCAGGAGACGTAAAAGACTCACCGCTGAGAAAGATCACGCTTCAGGCTGATGACGATCAAATCAAGCTACAAGGAACCTTGCACAAGCTCATTTCAATGCCGATTGAACTGCTAGGCAGCGTCGCTGCAACCCCTGACAATCGAATAAAAGTACACGTCACGAAACTCTCGGTTCTAAAAATTCCCTTAAAGGGACTTCTCGGCGGCTTACACATTAATGTCTCAGACCTTTTTCAGCCCAAGGGCATGCCGGGTGTTGAAGTGTCCGGTAATGACATCTTGTTCGACACAATTAAACTACTTCCGCCGCCTCATATCCGTGGGCAATTGACACGAGTGCGCGTCATCGGTCCCGATATCGAAGAAGTTTACGGAAATGCCGAAGAGGCGGTGACCCGTGTCGAGGAGTGGAGAAACTTTCTCCGGTTGAACGACGGTACTATAGACTTCGGAAAACTCACCATGCATCACGTGGATCTCACTATGGTGGATCTCTCGAATGACGCATGGTTTGATCTGGATCTCAACAACTACCAAAACCAACTGGTGTACGGTTATACGCGCATGACTCCTCAAGCTGGCCTGTTAATCTTCATGCCTGATCTGGACAGTCTTCTGAAAAGCAAGGGAAAGCAGAATATTAGTATGGAGTGGCTGAAGCATCGCAACCTTCCTCCTCCGCCAGACGTCACCACCAGGTAGCATTCGGTGACTTACCGATTTGTCTGCAGCATTCAGGCGACCATCGAATTTGGCGGACCATAGATTGGAGGCTGACTTTCTCGCGTGCTTCGGATACATAAATTCCAACGGGTGGTATAGCTGGATTGAGTTGCTTATAGAGTCCGCCCTGGCACCAATGGGGTTGCGTTCACAGGCGATTTTGGCTAGAAAGGCGGACACGATTGACTACGGTGGCGGGGAAATATATGGCAGAAGAAAAGACTGCGAAGTCGGTCCGAAACAAGCTGGTGATTCGCAATATCGGGCTGTGTTTAAGTGGAGATCTCACTCGTCCTCTACTCGATGCGGATACTCTGGTTGCCGTCGACGGTCGTATTACTGCAATTGGCAGAGAGAAGGATATCAACTGCGAACAGGCGATCACGGTTATCGATGTCAAGGGAACAACCCTCATTCCGGGCTTGATCGATAGCCATGTGCACCCGGTTGCGGGCGACTGGACACCGCGGCAGAATCAGTTGGGGTGGATTGACAGCTCGTTGCATGGGGGCGTAACGACCATGATTTCCGCCGGCGAGGTGCATACACCCGGGCGCCCGAAAGATGTGGTGGGATTGAAAGCGATGGCCATTTTTGCGCAGCGGGCATTCTCCGCATTCCGGCCGGGCGGTGTCAGGATTCATGCTGGTGCGCCGGTAATCGAGCACGGCATGGAAGAAGAAGACTTCAGGGACTTAGCAGCCGCCGGGGTAACCATGCTTGGTGAGGTGGGGCTGGGGAGTGTCAAAGACGGGACAACGGCACGCCAGATGGTGGGGTGGGCGCGTAAACACGGCATTCAAAGCACGATACACACGGGAGGGCCGTCCATTCCAGGATCCAGCTTAATTGATAAGGACGTTGTGCTGGCGGCCGATGCTGATGTGATAGGACACATCAATGGCGGACATACGGCATTGCCAGACGATCAGATTGTTGACTTGTGCGAGGCCTCCTCCCGAGCTCTCGAAATTGTTCACAACGGAAACGAGAAGGCAGCTTTGCTTGCCTTGCGAACCGCCAGGGAACTGAATCAATTAAGCCGTGTCATTTTGGGGACGGATTCTCCTGCCGGTTCCGGCGTGCAGCCGCTGGGCATTCTGCGGGTAATTTCCATGCTGTCGTCGCTCGGCGATGTACCGGCTGAGCTGGCAGTGTGTTTCGCAACCGGGAATACCGCCAAGATTCGCAAGCTGGACTGCGGAATAGTCGAAAATGGCCGGGCTGCAACTTTTGTGATTATCGACAAGGCGCAGCATTCATCCGGCAAAACGGTTCTGGACAGCATTCAACGCGGCGATCTGCCGGGGATTGGGATGGTTATTATCGACGGCTCTGTCAGCGCGCATAGAAGCCGCAATACACCGCCCGCTACCAAGGTGCCGGAGATTGTTGGATCGTGAACCAAGCCCAAGGATGGACAGGGTTTGGAACGGGTCCGAATCGATGTTGATGCGATGCGAAAATCCGCGGTCAATTTTCTAACGTAGTCCGTCTGCCCCTTTAATCTGGTCCTTGGTCAAGCCACCGACTCGCGCCAGGGGACGGCCACTGTCGGTGATCGCAATTGCCACCATGATTTCGTTGGCGCGGGGTGCATCGTTGATGCGAACTTCCATGCCGTCGAAGTGACTGCGGACGTAGGCTGCGTCTTTGTGCCCCAAGGGGATATCAAGGACCACGCCCATGCCCCCGCGCTTCTTGGATGAGGGAATCAGGGCGGCGCCTTTACCGAGAACTTTCCTCACCGGGGTGCCAAGTTTGGGGTGTAAGATCGCGGCGGCGTGTTCTATTTCGCCGTTTTCACCGACGGCAGCAGCCTTGCCATAACTTTCGGCGGTCGGTCCAGAAATGCCGAGGGCGGCAACGGCCCGCTCGGTAAGAAGCTCGCCCAGTTCTTCACCGATAGCCATCAATTCCGACAAATCCTCCACGTACTTGCCCGCGCACGGATTCTCGATGACGGCGACAGCGGCCGCGCGGCGGCTGGGCGGATTTACGAACTGGCCCATTTCGTTTTGGGTCTCTTCTAAAAAGATTGCCAGCTTGCGGATTCGAGCTTTCATCGCAGTCCGTCTTCTCCCTTGATCTCCGACGCCTTGAGGCCACCGACGCGCGCATGGACGCGTGGGCCAGTGGTCATAACCACGGCCAACACGATTTCCCTGGCGCACGGCGCATCGGTGATGCCGACTTCCATCGCGTCGAAATGGCTCCGCACATAGGAGGCATTAATGTGAGTAATGGGAACATCGAGCCTGGTGCCAGGGCCGCCAACTTTCTTGGTCGACGCCACTATCGCCTTGGCGTCGCCCAGGAGTTGACGCATTGCATATCCGCCGGGAACATGCCACAGAGCGCCATGCTCGAGTTCGCCCGCCGATCCGACAATTGCCCCCTTGCCAAAGCCCTCCACAGTTTTTCGATTTCCCCCGAGCGCAGCGATAAGCGACTCGGCCATTTCCAGGCCAAGCGGCTTGAGGTCATCCATGAATCCGGCGATGTCCTCCACATAGCGGCCGGCAAATGGGTTATGAATTACAGCCAGCGCGGCGCTGCGGCGAAGTGGGTGTGTGGGGGCCGGACCACCTTCGTGATAGATCTCCTCGATAATCAGCAGCTTCTTTCTGACCTCGACCTCAGCCATGGGCAATGCTCCGAGAAAGGTTTGCCCTTCTTAGTGATAGGGCATCAGTTTGAGCGGAGACCACCCGTGTCACGTTCTGAAGACGCAGGGCCGCAGAATGGATCAAAGATTCTGACATAAGGCGCTCCGCAACGGCCACACCGTTCGCGAGGGCGAGCTCGACGTCGTTGGCCGATAATTCGCCGACGTGTTCGGTAACCAGCAGGTCCCCGAGGTCACTGTCGGGAGAGATGCTGCGCGCCGGAACACGATGGATACTGGAGTGTTCCGGCAGATTGACCGCATTGGCAATGATCGTGGCAGCCGCGTCGGCCATTGCAGCACGCCGTGCCAAGACCGTTACCGCATCAGCGATTCCCAAGGAAAAGCTCCGGCCGCGCCATCCGCTCGTGGCAATCCCGCCCACAGTATCACTTGCACGCAAAGTAGCGGTACCAAACAGCGATGGACGGTCTGGTCTTGCAATCATTCCTACTACAAACCGCTCACCAGGGGAAAGGTACAGGGCGATATCACCGCCATTGTTGACGTACGCTTTGGATAACTCCGCGACAGAGGTCATCGCCTCCAGGATTTCTTCAGCGACCGCACCGGCGACCGCCGCCATAGGAGTAATGAAAGTCCGTACGGAGTAAGGCGCCACAGCCGCGGCCATCGAGCGCGCTATTCTGTGACGAGGCTGCGGCGTGTTCGGTCCAACCCGCGTGCGCAACAGCTTCAATTCCGAGCAGAGTTCATCGAGGACACTGACAAATCTTCTGATTGCCGCCTCATAGGCGGCTTTCACCAACTGCGAGCTACCGAATGCTTCGATGATCAGATCAATCGGCCCATCCTCGAGGTGTAGCCGCCTTCCATCGGGAAGAAATTTAATTTGCGCCCTCACGATCGCTCCTGCCGCTTGGGCGAGGACAGCGGCCAAGGGTTGATTTCCCGTGCCGCGAGGTGGCGCCTAGTTTTGTCAGACAGAATCGCGTTCAACGATCGGACCTGATCCACGTAGCCGCCGAGGGCCGCGTAGTCCGCCAGCTTCAACGTGAATTCGATGGGTGCCACCAAGGCCGGTGTGGGAACGTAGCCGAAGGCATTTTCCGGCATGCGGGTGACATCAACCATAAACGTAATTCCCCCGCCCGGCCAAATATAAACAGGGGCGCCGCCACAGGTGACGCGAGTTAGTGCGTCTCGGACCGAGTCGGTTAGCCGCACAGGATTCTCGGTCACGCCGGCGCGTAGTGATCCTCCAGCGCCCCCCATGAAGAGCACAGTACTGAGCGCAGGCTCGCAATTCTCCTTTATTCTGGCCACCGATTCACTTAGCCAAGAAGGCAATTCTTTGGCCAGTGGCTGCAGGTCTTGGTCGAGTTCAAAGTAGGCATGATGTTCTCCCGTAGTGCTTACCATCAAGAGGCGTAGTCCCGGCCAAGCGATTTTCGGATTAAATTCCTTAAGAATGGAAAGGGGGCTCTGGATGTTCGTTCCACCCCAGCCGGTGCCCGGTTCGGCAACCTGGAAATAGCGGCCGGGAGTCGAGCGCCGTCCCTTCATTTTGATTCCGGTTTCTGGAATGCCCAGCAGTTTGCCTGCCTGATGCTCCGACAGAACACCGGTGATGTGGTCATCAACCACTACAACTTCATCAACTTTGTTGAACCACTGCTTGGCGAACATGCCAATGGTCGCCGAGCCGCAACCCACGCGCATGCGCTCTTCCTGAACACCGTCAACGACGGGTGCTTTGCCCGCTTGAACCACAATTTTCGCGCCTTGGTCGATCGAAAGCTCCACCGCTTTGCCATTACAGAGGTCGAGCAAGGTTTCGCAGGTCACGGTACCTTCATGCCGTGTGCCGCCGGTTAGGTGACGTACTCCGCCTAGCGAGAGCATCTGCGAGCCATATTCACTGGTGGTGACGTGGCCCACAGGCTCTCCTTTCGCGCGGACGAGATTGGTTTCGGGCCCGAGGTGGCGGTCGGTGTCGATCTTCACCTTGACGCCGCAGTAGCTAAAAATCCCCTCTGTGACGACCGTGACCATGTCCACACCTCGGACTTCCGAGGAAACGATGAACGGGGCCGGCTTATAGTCGGGGTAGGTGGTTCCGGCGCCGATGGCGGTGACAAAACTTTCAGGGCCACCGACGGGATTGCCATCCCACTCGCGTTCCCGCTCGAGAAAAGGGACGACGGAATCACCGCGCGACATAGCCCGGTCGAGAAGAATATGAGGATCGAGCCGGACCAGTTGGCCCTCGCGGTTGCCGTACCGGTCGCACGCGCCCATCCGGCCCGGTTTGATGTAGCACAGCACTGGGCATGCATCGCATCGGATGGCATCCTGCTCAGGCACGGTCTTTGTCCTTCTCCACGGCCAGTATCGCGGCAGGAATGCGGTCCGGGGTGGCTGGTACGCGGCGAATGCGCACCCCGGTCGCGTCGCGGATGGCGTTGAGAATCGCGGGAGCCGTCGGAATCAGGGCTTGCTCGCCGATCCCTTTCATGTTTTGAATCGCAGAAATATCAACGACAGTTCCAGTCATGCAGCGGTCGTCTAAAGCAGGGAAAAAATCAGTGCCGCTTGCGCGAATAGTCCTTCCTTGGTGGGCAACTATGAAAACGGCTTCCTCCAATGTCTTGGGATAAAAGTAGAGACTCATTCGCTTCCGTGGCCGATGGTTACACGGCAGGATAGACTGCCTGACCCCACTTTGGCGAGGAAAAAGCGCACACTTGCGCCATCCCCTGATTTCGTCAACTTCAAATCCGCCTTGCGATAATTGATGTGAGTGTGCACGGAGGCGAAAATTAGAAATGTAATCTTCGCAGTCAACATTATCCTAGGTGGCTGTGCGACCATACCAAACAAATTGGTGATGAAGAAATACATGAATATTTTATGCGTCTCATGCGAGATGTTGACCTGCTCGTCTTTAGGCGTAAAACCTATCAATTGCCGGTTCCTTTTTGGCCCGAAGTCGCCAAAAACCAGTCTATGACAAAAGCATCGAATGAATTTGCTCAAACATTTGACTCCATCAACAAAATTGTTTTTTCACAATCATTAGACAGCGCTGAAAATAGAAATGCGAGAATTGTTCGCACGAACCTACGCGACGAAATACTCAAAGTGAAACAAGAACGAGGCAAGAATATTTTAATCGGTGGTGTAAGTATTTCTTCGCAACTTATCGAGTTTGGTCTAATTGATGAATATCGATTGGGGGGACTCATTTCGCAGTCTCCCGAACAGTGCGCCGGGAAAGTGCAGCGAAGCTAGTTGATGATCTAGAGAGGGCGAGAGTCCCGCCAGTGCAGATTGCCCAGTTGGCACAGTAGATATATCCGGCGACGGCGCGGGTGACCAAGCCGTCGGATGCCCGGATGTACACGTCCTTGATGGCTGGACGCAAGTCTGGTCAGCTCCGACAGGAGGGCAAGCAAAGCAACAGGTCGTAGCGCGAGCGAACCGTAGTCAAGCAACGAAAAGCACTCCTCAACAGGATC
>JBPYDQ010000119.1:0-4837 GCA_051986135.1 Terriglobales bacterium
TTGACTTCGAGCATGCGCCCGCCGGTAGCCTCGGCGAGCTTCTTGAGACTGTCTTTTTCAAAAATGTGGAACACGTCGCAATCGTCCCTGCCCGGAGCATCGTAAATCTGTAGGACATAGGCGATCACATCGTTTTCGAGCAGAGCTTCTAGAGCATCTTGCATCGAAGACTCGCTCCGGGAATCTCCGGAGAGGGCCACGATAACCACGGCCTTGCGACCCACCTCACCCTTGAGGTAGCGGAGGGTTCCCGCCCGGATGGCGTCGTAGAGGTGGGCTTCGCGCTGCTGGTTGATGGGCTTCCCGTTGATGCCCACCGTCCCGCCGCCGGGGAACCATACCCTCGGCGGAGGCGAGCTTTGCTCGGGCAACCCGATGGCCGCTCCTCCAATTTGGATCGTGCCCGCCTTCTCCTCAAGAAGCGCAACGTCTGACGTAGGCAACTGCACGGTTTCCACGCGAGAGGCGTAGCTCAGAATGAACCCCAGGTCCGTGGGCCGCACCACGTGCTCCACGAACAGCCTCGAGGCGTGGGCCTCTTCGCCGAGAATCCAAGCCATGTTTGTGCCTGTATCCAGGAGCACGCCAACGTTGAGGACTACGTCGCTGTGGTGGGAGAAGAACTTGATGGGCTGCGCTCGGCCGTCTTCCGAGACGCTGAATTTGTCCTGCGGCAGGTCGCTCGCCAGACGTTTCTTGTCGTCACGCACCGTGAAGTAAACGGAGACTAGGTCCACTTGGCTGCGGAAGGCACCTTCCTGGCTGCCTTTGTCCCCGACGGCTTTCTCCTGCGCGAAAGTCGACGGGAGGCAATCCGCACCTGCCAATGCCAAAACTAGGATCAGAACGGACAAGCCGACTCGTAGGGGCATGGGAAACCTCCTTTTTGAGCCCGCAACTGAAGCTCACAAATGGCCGTGTGCACCGTTGGATGCGACGCCGTTGCCGCCGAGTTGTCGTGAAAAGACTCCCCAGTGCCTCATCTACAGGTGGTTCCCATTAGCCTCCCCATCCCAGGGTTTCATCTGGCCAGGTATCGTCTTGCCCGGGAACCGGAGTGGACGATTCTCGCGCTTCCTTCATCTACCTATGCTCGCTCACGGCTGACTGGATGGCTCGCAATGCATCCTATGCGAGTGGCGCTTTCGGCGGGATTACTCTCTGCGTTCTGCGATAACGAAAGCGAGGTCAGACCACAGTTGCCCGGCAACTGCCGATCAACGAGCAAAAAACCAGGCAAGTCGAATCGACTACGGCACGGTCGCACGCTGCTTTATTCAGCCGCTGCTTTTGCATCACCAAGGTGGTTTATGATGCTCGGATGCGTAGTCGCCTGTTGGTAGCCTCAGGCATGAGAAAACTCCGGAAGTAAATACTTGGATCGTGAGCGACGTTTCCGATAACGGGATGGCCGCAATTGGTGGAGACTTGGCTGAGGACGATCGGCATGATTTCGCAAATAGGTGGAAAGCTTTGAATTGGCCTCGAAGTCGGGCTGGACTGAAGGAGATCTCGTACTAAGCCCCGGCATGGGCAACGCATTTTCGCAACGCCGAAGCCAGGTCGTTGCCAGGGTGTTGCGATAAAGGGAGAGAGGCGCTCGGTAAGATCACGAGCGCCCCCTCTACTGCGTCAACGTAAACCGTACCTCACTGGATCACCTCCTTCTCGGCGGGAGCGCCGATATCGACAAGATGTCGAATGATCCGAGTATAACTCCGGGACGACCGGGAAGCAGGACGTTTTTCTCCTGTGACTTTCGGTTTGTGCGCCTCGTAAGGCCTTTAACCGCCCAACCGCCAAGCTTCGTATTCCTTCTGCGCAAACCGCCCATGTGGCTCATGATACGAAGTTCGGCAATTTGCCGGTTTGCGGGACTTAGCCGGGCAGTAGGAGTTGCAGCAACAGACTCAAAAAAGCCCCAGGACCACTCGCGACCTGGGGCTTCATGAGTCGAACGGGATTCGGTCGCCGAACGCCTTTCCCGTTCGAGTTCCTATCTTTATTGGAGATCCTAAGTTCGCGGAAGTAGGCTGTCGCTGTCTCAGAGCAATGTTGCTTATACAACCATTTCCGCCTGCGAAGTCAACTCCTGGCTAGTCAGAATCGGGAAAGTTGCTCCCATCTCTCAAAGTTACCGATTCCATTAGCTGGTAGAATTCCCGGCATACCCGCGCCGGACTCGACGATGCGACTGGAAACCGACGCAAGGCGTGAGCTTCCTGCTAGCGTGGAGTCCACCGCGCCCACGATGGTGGACTTTTCTTCCTTCGCGTGCCGGCGAAGTGGCGCTCGCGGCGGCAGCCATTATGTTGGCCTATGCGCCGCCGATGCCAGAGAGCACCTCAGCCCAGCGGAGATTCGTGGAGTCGAACGATTGAGAAGCGAGTGGAAAGAGCAGCACGCGCTCAGCCCCGAGGTAGCAGGCGCACGACTTTTCGCCTTGAAGATTGTAGCTACAGGGCACAGTTCTCTGCGCGTATGATTGCCAACCCTACCGCCTTAGCGCGGGCTTCGATGATTCCCTCGACTCCAAACCGGCGTTGACTCCATCCTCCCATACGGCAGCCATGTTCCCGATGGATTACTGTCACTTTTGACGGGTGGGAATAGAGACGTTTGGCGCATTCGCCAAAAAACGGATCAGCGCTGAGAACAGCCTAGCCTCTGCAGAAACTAAAAGACTTATCATCAAGCCGCCTAGTTTCATCTACCTGTTAATAGTACCAGTGGAGATTGCGGCAATACTTCCCTATTTTCTGGTTGGCGAGCCTTTGCAAGGTCAAACGCGGCTCTTCGTTTCTCACTTCGTTGTCCAGAACATTAAGTGAGTCGAGTGGCGCAGACCTTCGTGAGGTTGCTCTAACCCACACAATTCCGTGCTCTGCTTGTTTAGGAGGTAGAGGTATGAGGCCATTTATCAGAATCTTGGCGATTGCGATAGGAATGCTGGTGTCTGCTTGCGGAGTCTGCGCTCAAAAGGACTTGTTAGTGCCAGCCGGGACACTTCTGCAATGCACCATGAACGAGCCAGATTTCTCTTCGGCCACGGCAACCGTAGGTGACCCAGTGGTGTGCCACCTGCGGGCTCAGCAGGAGTTTGGCAGAGCACTGTTTCCCAGAGGCAGCATGTTAGGTGGGCACCTGGAAGCGGCAAAAGACCCGGGGCATTTTTTCGGGAAGGGTTATTTGAAGATCGCGTTTGACAGGGTGATTCTGCCCTACGGCGATTTGCCGGTGCCCGCGAAAGTGATCCAAGCAAAAGGATTTAAGGTGGACAAAAAGGGAGACATCGACGGGAAGGGACATGCGAAACGAGATGTGGCTGAGTGGATGATCCCGGTCTTATGGCCGTGGAAGGTGGTTTCTCTTCCGGCGCGTGGCCCGCGGCCCACGTTGAAGGGCGAGGAATCGCTCGAACTGCGGCTAATGGATGACATTTCCCTTCCGACAACGCTGGCGTATGGGCCAATGAAGCCAGACCGGCCTCCATATGCGTCGTCGGCCCAGCCCAGCACTTTCACCGGGAGGAGTGCGAACACCGCCGAGCCTGCAGTAGACAGGAACATTGCCGGTGGAGAGAGTCTGGCAGCCACCGGGAAGCTGCCCGTCCGTTACACGATTCTGGTGCTGAAGTCCAACGAGACCTTCACATTGAGCAAGTATCGAAGATATGGAGATGTGTTGGTATTTGAACAGCTGGACGGAACCAAGGGCGCAGTAGACCTGGACTTAGTGGACTGGCGGAAGACTACCGAAAGGAATCAGGTCATCTTCGCAGATTAACAAGCCACCCGAAGTCACCGGAGAATGGAAGCTCGCATTGCTCGAAAGCTGCCGATCGCTGGGTAAACATGCTTCGTCGAAAGATGGTTTGAAAACGATCCTTGCCGAGGTCCGGCGTCACTTGCCGCAATAGATTGCAGACCGTCCGGGCCACACAAACACGTAGTCTTGGCTGTTGACTGTGAGGTAGTAGCGGATCGTTCCGACTGGGTGACAGCCCTCGACTGAACAACGGAGAGGATAACTTCGAGGATCCCGGACCACCGAGGAAACGGTCACCGCAGTTCCAGGATAGACGTTAAGAGTTTGCGACGAGCCATCGGCCGAAAACAAGTGATCATGGGAAAGAAAACCACTCGTAAAGCATTGCATTTTGTCAGGCTCAACCACATTCGTTTTGTTCTTGCGTTCACGCTTGTTGAGCTTCTTATCGGGAAGAATAACCCATGGAAGGGAGACGGCACGCCCATCAATCGTGATTCCACCATATCGTACGGACACCGTTGAGTCGGAGCCGTTAACGATCGTCGTTGTGTAATCGAGGTAAGTCCCCACTTCGTCGGGGTTGACACTCTCGAATCCGATTCGGGAACTCACCTCGATTGGGCCGTACCGTAGTCTGTGGATAGCATCGCCAGTCAGCGGGTCTCGAATGATCGAAGAGATCGCGCCAAAGGGAGAATCCTCTCCCCACACAAACGCACTCGCTACCTCTACTTTGATCTCTTGGCCGAAGACAGAAGATGTAAAAGCAAAAACCGCCAGCAGAACCGTGCAGCGGCGTTCCGCCATAGTGCTGTTGATCGACTGCGAGACGCTTTGCAGACCGCTTCTAGTCATTTATAGTCATTTTCTAGCCTTAACATCGGGTTCAGCCAACTGGCAAAATGACTAGTACTTGCTCCAGTGTTCCCTGCGTGCGAGCTCAACCGAATGGCAGGAAAGAAGCCTCTGCTAGAGGTCTAAATGCACTGCGAGGGATGCTCCTGAAGAATTGGTCCGACCTGTTCATCTCGCAGGCTTCGCCGGTTTTCCAGGACTTGCAAATCGC
>JBPYDQ010000120.1:0-3036 GCA_051986135.1 Terriglobales bacterium
TTATCGACAGTCGCGCCCAGTGTCGTTGGTTGGGGGCTCGACTGGGTGAGTGAGGAGTTGGAGCTACCACAAGCGGACAGAAAAAAGATCGTTGCGAAGGTCACAATGGAAACGGCCAACGTGGTCCATCGACAGGTGTGCAACATACATCACCCGATTGCCAGCATTATAGTCCGCGCGGCCACTCTGCTGGCTCGCTAAACGCCTCAAGGTTAGCAGGTATCTCCAACGCCTTGCCCGCGTCCGACAGCCGGGAGCCAGGCACGAGGTTGCCAATTGGACGAAATCAGGTAGGTTTGCGCTCGAAACCCCTCTCGGTCGGTCAATGAGTTTAATAGAGAGTAGAGTCGAGAACAGGCGCAGTAACTGTAATAAGGCGTTTGCACGTTCTGACCGCTAGTCATTTCACGTAATGGGGATCTAGCAACAACTAGGCAGAAGGCCATAGGTCCACGGCGATGCCATGCGCCGTGAGCACCTTTAGAAGTCTGGAACGGTTAGCTTGAATGCGCGGGAAGTCTTTGGCTGACGACACTATTCCTGCATCCGAAACCATTGCGATGAGGCCAAATGGCCATGCCGAGTCGGGGAGGTGCTCTAGCCTCTCGGGAACCGAATCGACAGCAATAGCTTGCCCCGCAGGGGTGATTCCGATGATCTCAATGCCTTCAGGGCGAACGACTAGCTTAGGATTGTGCCAGTTCTTCCCATCGCGTATAGAGCGATACTTCCCTGGATCGGCCTTCGGAATACGCTGTCGCAGGGAATACGTTTGTGCCGATACACTGATACACTCGATACCAGCGACGCCACCAATAAGACCCCGAATGACCTTCGGGCGATTGCGAGCACGGTGTGGCTCCTTCCATACGTACTGACACCGAATCGTTCGGTTCTGTGCCTGCTCATTGCGGTAAATATTCATTAGCAATTTCAGTCAAAACCCCTGCCGTGCCATTTTGATGAGCGTTATCGCGATTTTTCGGCAACTGACTCGGTGGAGGGGAAACCCGGTGAGTTCTTCGAATATTATGAGACAATTCTGTTCGGCGAATGCACTCTGCCAGTAGAGCTTCGGGGCCCATTCTGGGGGAGCGGCGGCCGGTTCGAGCGCCGCTGACCGGCAGACGGGAGTCGATCTCTACTCGAACACTCTTCTGGTTAGCGTTAGGTTTCGTGGCGTTGGTATTGGCAGTCTACCGGCGCTCCCTCGATTTTCAATTCGTTCTCGACGATCACCGATTTGCAGCCGACCCTCGCATTCAGGAATCGGGCCACATCTGGGATTACTTTGCCAACTATGTGTGGGCACAGTTCACAGGCGGGCCTTTGAGCTTTTATCGGCCGGTGTTTCTCGTCTGGGTGAGGATCAATTTCCTACTTGCGGGTCTTTCTTCCTGGGGATGGCACTTGCTCAGCATTGCCAAGCATCTCGCAGTAGCGGCGCTACTGGGGATGCTCGCATGGAAACTGCTCCGCGATTGGATGGCTGGATTTGCGGCGGCAACGCTCTTCGCCCTGCATCCTGCGCAAACGGAATCGGTAAGCTGGGTTACAGTTCCCGATCCTTTAATGGCGGCTGGAATCCTCGGTGCGCTTCTTTTCTATCTGAGATATGTGAACTTAGCATCGCGTCAGGCGCAAGCCCAAGGAAAGAAGTCGGGGAAGAAGTCGGCAAGCAATATGCCCGAACGTTCTCGACTGTGGATACTTGCTTCTGCCGGTGCGTATTTTGCGGCGCTGTTGACCAAGGAAACTGCCATCATTTTCCCCGTCGTGATCTTTGGCTGCGCGCTGTGCGTTGGACCAGAGCAAACAACCGGGAAGAGTGGTGCGAAGCCAGGCGACGCGGGCTCCGGTGTTCGGCTCGCACGGGCGTTGCGCCACACAATCCCCTTCCTGTGCGTGACGGCTATGTACCTTCTGATGCGGATGAATGCCTTGGGGGGCAAACTCGGCTCGGCCACGCAGCATCTCCCGTGGAGCACAGTCGTTCTCTCTGGGCCAGCTACACTTTGGTTTTATGTCAAAGCGATGCTATGGCCTGTGAGGTCGTACTCGTTTGCTGATCCAACATTGGCCGATCGGTTTTCCACGCGTGGCGTTATCTTTCCGCTCGTGGCGCTGGCGTGCTCCCTTTCAGTCCTGGTGCTGGCACTTTTCTGGACATGGCGCAAAGCGCAAGAACTCGGTGACCCAGGAAGAGCTCGCGTCAAGTCGGCGGTAGTCGTGGGGATGCTTTTGTTCGTCTTGCCGCTTCTGCCCGCTCTAAATCTGAATGCTCTGAACCCAGGAGACTTTCTGCACGGGCGATATACCTATTTGCCTCTCGCTGGGCTGATGTTGCTAATCGCGACAGGGTGGAGTTTGCTGGGAGACATGCGGCTCGTCTTGGCGTGCATGACGGGCGCGCTGCTCATTGCCTTTGCGGCATTGACCTTTTCGCAAGAGAAGCAGTGGAAGGACGATGCGACACTTTTTGCGACGGCGCATCAACTTGCACCCCACAATGTCCTCGTGGCGCAGAATCTGGCGAACACTTCTGTGCAAGCAGCTCTGCAGCTGGACGAAGAAGGACGATGCAGCGAAGCAATCCCGGTCTTTGAACAGGTGCTCAAGGACTATCCGGAAGACTGGTATGCGTGGGCAGGTCTTGGGGACTGCTTCGGGCAACTCAAGAATCTCCCGAAGGCCGAAGAATCGCTTCACCGGGCTGCAGACCTCTCACATAATTCCAAAGTGATTCAACAATGGCAGGAACTGCGCAGCCAAATGGGATTCCAAATTCCTTCCCGATAAATTGAGTAGCTGTCGAAACCAGGCGTTATCAAAACCCCCTCGGGTCGGATTGTGGGTAAGTTGCCGACACACGAGACGTGCTTTAATTCGCCGTCAAACCTCTGTACCAGCCCGTGAACCGCACGCGGATCACCCAGAAGATCAGCAACGCCAGCGAGGACAATTGAGGAATAAACAAGAAGATCAGCGGAACATGCACTGTTTTCGGAAGTAGCCGAGGCAGTCCGTTGGTGAACG
>JBPYDQ010000121.1:0-4260 GCA_051986135.1 Terriglobales bacterium
CTGGCCTACGCGCCATGGGACTCTGGGGCGAGCCGTTTTTCGATTGGCGTCGCGTGGTTCAGAGCATCTGGGGATGCCTTTCGTAGCATCCTGTCATTCGGTTCCAGTTCCGAATGGGATGGTGGTAAACCGTGCTGCTCGCGACTTTCCCGACTCCCGGCGGACATGAAAGGTTGCGCGTCGTCCTCTTCGAGTTCATCATGCGCTCGATTCCTGGCGGCTATTGAAGAGTTCGGCGGTCCCCCACCCGACCGCTTACCCCAGGGCTGCCCAAAAAAAAGGGGGCTGAACGCCCGCCTTTGACTCCAGTTGACTTTTTGCCGCTACCTGCCAGGCGCATACGGCGCAAACAATAGGACCTCCTTGCGATTTCCGAAATCCAATTCTTCAAGGCGTTGCTGGTTGGTGGTAGTTGTCCGCGTCATGACTTCGTCGGCCTCAGCTGGTTTGTCTTTCTCGACCACTCGGCCGGTGGTGGACAAGAGCGTTCTGCCATTCTCGAGGAAGTCGATGGAAACAGCCGGACCTGTGCCCTTCCACTCCACCTTGTAGTTCCCCGGTCGCAGTTGCGCGGAACCAACCTGAACCGCCTCGTCCAACTTCAGATTATGTTCTGACTTTTCCTTTGCGAACGCGCCTGCGGGTAGCAATAAAAGCAATGCTGCTGCCAGTCCAAGATAGTTAGCACAGCTCATCATGTAACTCCTTCTGAACTCAGATGCTGTTTACTTCCGTTCACCTAGAAAGATGCGCGTTCAACTGGATTGGTTGTGAAAAAGTATCGTTATACGATCTATTCGAGCCACAACCGTCGGCGCGACTGAGGGTGTGCGGTATGCTGTCGGTGTATGGCGAATTCTCCCGCCACCGACGGATTACGGTTAGTGTATCGTCAGCCGATTCTGGGGTTGGCCGAAGTGGCCTGGCGCTGGACGGTGGCTGCCGCCGCTTGGCTGCTGCTCGGTCTCCTGGTCATCGAATATATCGACTCGCTGTCAATTACCAGAGGAGATCGGTTGCTGCTCGGGAGCGGCGTGCCCTGGCTGGTGATGGCAAGCGCGCGGCGCATCCTTATGTCCCGAGCGGGGCGTTTTTCTGCCGCGGCCCTAATCGTTGGTTCAGCGGTCGGCGTGTTGTGGATTTTTGCGGCTTCCATTGGGCGGGCCGCCATGATTAGAGCTATGCTCGACTCCATTCGGCCGCGCGCTGAAGCGGAAGGCAGCATGCAGTACGAACTGGGCTCGCTCCTCGGTCTGCACAGCCTACGCGCCGGGCTGCTCACGGCCGCTGTGCTGGCATGGACGTGCGCGGCATTGCTGGCCGGTTTCGCGCCTGCAGGTTCCAATCCCCGACCTGGATTGTTACTTCTGTTCGTTTTTGCGCTAGGTTTCGTCATTCGAGGTTTCTGGGGATGCCTGGATTGGCTGTTCTCGATTGCTCCCATCTTTACAATTCGCGATGGCAGCGGCACGTTGCAATCAGTTTCTTCCGCCATAAGATTTGTGCTTGAGCGAAAACGCGCGCTGGTCGGCGCCGGCGCGTCATTTGCCGCTATCCATCTGGTTGTCTTCCTCTCCGCCTGCTCAATTGCTTCCGTGCCGTTGACCTTGCTCGGCATTCTTCCCGCCCGGGTCATTGCCCCGGTGCTTGTATTGCTGATCCTGGTGTACTTCGCGGTTATTGATTTTCTCCACGCCGCGAAGCTGGCGGCTTATATCACTATTCTGGCGCAGCCCGACCAGAGCTTTCAGCCAGCCCTTGCCGGTCCCGAGCCAAGCGCGCCGCCGGCTCCCGGCCCTCGATCAGAGGACGACAGTGGGAGTGATATTCCGGGACCGATTCCGCCAGAACCGATCTAATGTCGTCAGCTACGGTGGCGTCGGTGGCAGTCACGGGACCACTCATACTGAGAGCTGCGCCCTGAGCTAACGGTCTCGGGCTGCCACGGGCGGCAAAGACGAAATCGGAGTTGACGAAGTTGTGTTTGATGGTGCCCGGGAAGTGGTTCGCAAGCTGGTTCTCCTTTACACTGGGCTTTCCGTTCTGAGACACTCATCCGTGGAAAGCCAATCCATTGTCGTCCTCGACTTCGGTGCGCAATATTCGCAGCTGATTGCGCGACGTATCCGCGAACAGAATGTCTATTCGGTTGTCCTCCCGTTTAACGCCGGCTTGGAGGAGATTCGCAGCTACTCGCCGGTTGGCCTGGTACTCTCAGGTGGCCCGAGTTCTGTCTACGACAGGGGTGCACCCCACGCGGACAAACGTGTCTTTGACCTGGGAATTCCAGTGCTCGGCATCTGCTACGGGCTGCAATTTATGGTGCACGCTTTGGGTGGGAAAGTTCATCCGGCGGAGAAGCGGGAATATGGGCATGCCAAGGTTGAAGTCGAGGATGGCTCTCGCTTGTTCAAGCGCATGCCCAAGGTTCTGGCCGTGTGGATGTCGCATGGCGACGAGGCGGTGGAACTTCCTGTTGGGTTTCGCCTGACCGCCAAGTCGCCCAGTGCGGTTGCGGCAATCGAAAACCCCGAGCGCAAGATGTGGGCTGTACAGTTTCATCCCGAAGTTCATCACACCCCGCTCGGAACCGACATTTTGCGTAACTTCGTGCTGGACATCTGCGAGGCGAACGCCAACTGGACGGCTCGACGCTTCATCGACGAAACCGTCGCCACGGTTCGCCGGACAGTCGGCGCTGGCCGCGCGATCTGTGCTCTCTCTGGCGGTGTCGACTCCGCGGTGGCTGCAACTCTCGTGGATCGCGCGCTGCGCGATGACACGGGCACTTCCAGGTTGACAAGCGTATTTGTTAACAATGGCCTTCTGCGCCAGAACGAGTTCGAAAAGGTGCAGCGCAGCTTGCGAGATAAGTTAGGGTTGCATGTGGTCGCAGTGGACGCTAGCCAGCGCTTTCTGGGCAAGCTCAGGGGCGTGACCGATCCGGAACGAAAGAGAAAAATCATCGGCAACGAATTCATCGAGGTTTTTGACGAAGAAGCTCAGCGCATTGAAAAGCAGGAAGGTAGCGTCGGGTGGCTGGTACAGGGCACCCTATATCCCGATGTCATCGAATCGCGCTCGGTCCGGGGACCTTCTGAGACCATCAAGACTCACCATAATGTCGGGGGCTTGCCGGAAACCATGAAGCTGAAGCTGATCGAGCCCTTAAAGGATTTATTTAAGGATGAAGTGAGGCGAATTGGTCGCGATTTGGGAATGCCGGAGGAAATTCTGCAGCGGCAGCCGTTCCCCGGCCCCGGCCTGGCCGTGCGCATTCTGGGTGAAGTCACACCCGATCGGTTGGCCATCCTGCGCGAGTGTGACGAGATCGTGGTTACGGAGATCAAGAATGCGGGATTATACAGAAAAATCTGGCAGTCATTCGCAGTCTTGTTGCCGGTCATGTCGGTGGGTGTGATGGGGGATCAGCGCACCTACGCCTACACGTGCGCAGTTCGCGCGGTTCATTCCGAGGACGGAATGACAGCTGATTGGGTTCCTCTGCCTTACGAAGTGCTCAAGACAATCTCCAGCCGGATCGTCAATGAGGTAAAGGGGGTGAATCGCGTGGTTTACGACATCACCTCCAAGCCGCCGGGCACCATTGAGTGGGAGTGAAAGAAGATATTCGAGAGCTCAGCCCTCAACCAAAAAATATTCAGCAACCGAGAAGGCTGCCGGTCGTTCGTCAGTGTGGCGGAGGTCCCCGCTCTTCGATCCAAATACTTTCATCGCTTCCGCGATGTATTATGCTCCGCCAGGCAGCTGCCACGAGTTCCGAGGGAAACAGAGCACCGCGCCAGTCGGTTGCCGATCCCTAGCAACCTATGCTACCAGCGCAGGCTCGGCTTCGTAGATCGAATGCCAGGAACTGGCAGCCTTGAGACGGTCGTTCACGTTGTTGATATTTCTAACGCCCTCGTCCTGCAGCCATTTGCGGAAGGCTTCCGCGCCTTGCTTGGCATACACGGGGATGCCATCCTTCCAGGTGGCGCGACCGCACAGTACGCCGTTGAACTTGACTTCGGATTCTCCGGCTAATTCGAGCGCCTCGGTAAACTCGGCATTGCTCACTCCCGCCGATAGATAAATAAATGGCTTGGTTGCAACCGAAGCCGCATCACGAAACCATTTCATGGCCTCTTGCTTGGAGTACGCTTTCTGCCCACCGTAGGCCCTCGCGCCCTCTACGAACTTCATGTTGACCGGGACCTCGACCTTCATCACGTCGACGCCGTAGCGCTCCTTGGTGAATTC
>JBPYDQ010000122.1:0-2259 GCA_051986135.1 Terriglobales bacterium
CCAATTGTCGCTCCCAACTTCCGGACGCTTCAGCGAGACGCGGGCTTGCAATGCGCTGCCGCTTAGATTCACGGCAATAAGGTACTCTTCCGAATCCTTGGCCCAAGTCCAGGCCACGAGGTTCTTGAAGCTAGAATTGTCGGCCCAGCCGGTTCGCTCACACAGACGCCAGTCGCCGTCGCGAAACACGGGCTTATTTACGGCTTTCAGGAGCTTTCTGTAAAAAGAGCGCAGGTCCGCGTCGGGTGGCTCTTCGGGACGCCGTCCGAGAAAAACGGGCAGCCTGATTTTGCGCCCTTCGAACTGGCCTTCGTGAAAAAGCCTGGCGCCCGGCAGCGTCGAAGTCACAACCGCCGCGGCGCGTTCTCTCTCGGGCGCAAAAGCGGCGGCTGCGCGCGGCTCGTCGTGGTTTTCGATAAAACGAAGTAATTTCGCCTGGTAGGAGAGATCGGCACCGAGATGCAGTCGCACGGTCTCGGCTTCTCCGTGTTCCAGGCGATCGTAGAGCCGCTTGTCGTAGCAATAATCGAATCCCTGTTGCTGGAGCTCCCATTCGAGGTCCCAATAGGCTTCCGCAATAAGAAGAAAGCGCGGATGAGGCTTTTTCACCGCTGGAATGACCTCGCGCCAATAGTCCGCTGGCGGGCACGGCCCGGGGCGGTTGCCCCAGGTTCGCTCGAATACGGAATTGAGGAGCAGCATCGCCATGTCGCATCGCACGCCGTCGCACTGTTGAGCAATCGTCAGGAGTGTCCCGATAACCCCCTTTCGCAGACCCGGGTCGAAGGCGTTCAATTGCAGCACATCCGGCCAGGCTGGAAAGTAAGGATCGCGCCCGCAGGCGAATACGTTTCCGGAGGCCTCCAGAAAGCTGTGCGGGTCATTCTTTAACTCGTCCCTTGTGCCGCGAATGAAATATTCCGGATGTTCGCTTACCCAAGGATGGTCTGGCGCAACATGGTTAGGCACGAAATCGAGGACCAGCCGCATGCCGCGCTTGGCGAGTTCCAGTCGAGCCACCGCTAGACCCTTGGTGCCTCCAAGACGCTGGTCGACGACATAGCGCCGCACGCAATAGGGCGATCCCACGTTGTCTCGAGGAACAAAGTCGGGTAGCGCCTGACGGAAACTCTCCTGCAGATTCCGGTTCTGATTGGCGATGGCAATGCCTGCGGGACTGCGTTCCCAGACGCCCATCAGCCACACACCATCAAAGCCTAGCTCGGCAATCGCATCCCACTCCGCCGAAGGCACGGAGCCAAGGTCACAGTTTCTGGCGTATTTTGCCTGAAGCTCAGAGAGCCACACCCACGTGTTGACCTCATACAACGTTGGGTAGGGCAGCCATGTGTGCATTTGAGTAGACCATTACCGCCAGGCGCGAAAGGAACGTTCACCTCGCCTCCGTGTGTAACCCGGTTTAGAGCCAGCCGCAACTAGGAAAAGCCCTAACTCACTTCTTGGGGGGCGGGTAGTTCTTCAGCAACTTGGCAACGGCTTTCGTAAGGTTCTTCTGTTGCTTTTCCGGTTTTGCCTTCGGATCGAGGGTTTTGGACGCCGTTCCGCGCCACACCAGGTCTTTCTTTTCCGACTCGTACATATCGAGAGCCAGCTGGCCAACGTAGATGGTAGTGGTCGAGCCGGTGGTCATCGTTGAGCCCATGCCTCCGTACCAACCACCACCCCAACCGGGGCCATAACCCCAACCTGTGTTGTAGGACGTGAATTGCTTCTCGGTGCCGACGGCTGTCTGATAGCCGATATAAAGATCGGCCGAATCCGAGTCCGTTTTCGTCAGACCTTTTTTCGCCAATTCTGCCTCGATTGTGTCGGTAATCTGTTTCTGCACGAGTTGGTTGGCGTGGTCGGCGCCCTTGATATCGACCCATTTGTAGGTTTTGAATTTCGAAAAATCCACATCCTTAGCAAAGTTGTAGCGCACGTCTTGAGCGACGGCGCTCGTTACACTCATGAGCAACAATGCGAGCACCAGAAAGATGAACTTCTTCATTTTTTCCTCCCGTCGACCGAATGAACCGCAGGCCCGGCGGTACCTGCGAGAAACCTGCGACAAGCCGCACCCCGGCACCTCCTGAATTGGGCTTTCCACAAAAACTTGTAACAGTTGGGAGAATACTCCCTTTCAGGCTGAGTCGGCAGATACTCGAAGCCCGACCGCAGGATTGCATCCCGCCACGCCCACAGGCACCACAGCTACGGAAAGTCCCGCGACCAAGTCACGAGACAGGTTGCTCCCGT
>JBPYDQ010000123.1:0-3829 GCA_051986135.1 Terriglobales bacterium
GCCCCCCAGTGCGGCGCCTTTCCATCCTGCCTTCCGAACCAATACAGAGCGGCGAGACGATTCTCCTGATCGAAGATGAATCGAATCTCCGGCGCCCGGCGTGCCAGTATCTCGAAACGCAGGGTTACAAGGTTCTGGATGCGGCGGACGGTTCGGCTCGGCGGCGAGACAGGCGCCGCCCACACAGGCTACCTCGACATGCGTGTTCGCGACGTGAATCATGCCGGGCATGAATGGCGATTGCCGGACTGTCCGCCGCCGAGGTGGTTTGCCGAGGGGAGAGGCGAACTATCGAAGCGGATTGGGCGACGTTGCACTCAGCGCTGGCGGCCAAGATTCTCGAGTACCACTTCCAGCCTGGGTCACAGATTGGGGAAGCGTAGATTCACCCTTCGCCTCGCCCCGGAGTAAGGTAGGCTCCGGACACAAACAGTACAGAGGTCCAGGGATCCTTCCCTGTAACTTTGTGCCCGCTTGCGCTGAAGTCCTATTCGTAGCGAAGCGCTTCCACCGGATCGAGTTTCGACGCTCGCATAGCCGGGACCAGCCCGCTCAAAACTCCGACGACCACGAGTACCGCGGTTGCGGTCAGGATGGTAAACATTGAAATCTCGAGGTGGATGTCGGCCTTGCCGGAAGTATCTTCAAACAGGGGACCCATAAGGGGCAGGGTTCCAACGGCGGCCGCGATGATGTAGGACAAGAGGATGCCCAGCGCCCCGCCGCATAGCATGATCATCAGAGTCTCGGCCAGAAACTGCAGCCGGATGTGATTTTTCTTTGCGCCTAGCGCGCGCCGCAAGCCGATTTCGCGGATGCGCTCCTCGACCGAGACCAGCATGATGTTCATTACGCCTACTCCGCCGATGCCAAGGGTGAGGGTTCCAATAAAGGTCAGCAGTACTTCCAGGCCGATGGTGATTCCGTCAATGATGGGACGGAACTCGTCGCGGCCGAACATTTGGATAGCCTTCGGATCAGTGGGAGAAAACTGCTGGCGCCGTGCAATGGCCGCCAAGAACTGCGCCATGGCGCGCTTCTCGAATTGCGGGGCAATAGGTTGAAAAACCATTACCTGTGCGTCCTTGGTGTCCCACAACTGACTCGCCGCGGAGAAGGGAATCCAGACCGATTCATCGTCACTGGAGAAGTAGTTGCTCAATTGGATCTTGCGAGCCATCACCCCCACCACGGTGAAGCGCACCCCCCCGATCTCCACCGGTTCGCCCACGGCAGGCCGGCCACTGAACAGCTGTTCTTTGATGCGCCCGCCCAAGAAGCATACGCGGCGGCGTTCGAGTTCGTCGGAAGAATTAAGCCAGCGTCCCTCCGACGGCACCTCGTTGCGCATCTCTCCATACTCGGGGCAAACGCCCCGGATTGCTGCAGTTCCGACCATACGATCGCCGTAGCTGATACCGGGCCGCTTCACGCTTTCGCGGCATACGTACCTCACCAGTGGAGCGCTCTCCTTGACCATATCGAGGTCAGCTTGTTCGAACACCACCTTCTTGCCGGCCCTCTGGCCTCCTGGTTGTTCGCTGGTCTGCTGCGGCCACGCTATCACCACGCTTCGACCGAAGGCATCGAAGCCGTTCACCAGGATGCTGCGGAAGCTGGAACCATAGGCGATCAAAAGCGTGACCGTGACGATGCCCCACACTATGCCTGCCATGGTTAGAGCCGTACGGGTGCGGTTTCGCTTCAGGGCGACCCAGGATTCGACGATGATTTGCGTCAGCATAAGAAAAAACGAATCACGGTAAGGCACAAAAAGCTCTCGATCAAGGGCCTTGATGTTGCTTTCCGTCCTTTGGTAGAAGAATGACCTTGCTACCCTCCGGCCTCATACCTCAGCGCCTCAATCGGATCGACTGAGGCAGCCCTGCGCGCGGGGTAGAGTGCCGACCCGATCGCGATACTCCCAAGTAAGCCGAAGGCGACGAGGCCGCTCGTCCACGTCGGCAGCAGGCCGGCAAAGAAATCGGGCATGGGCAGCAGGTCCACCAGCCCGCACAGGCCAAAGGCCAATCCCAGCCCGACTCCACCGCTTACCAGCGCGATCGATAGCGCCTCTATGAAGAACTGCTGCAGAATCTTGCGTGACGGAGCGCCCAAAGCTTTGCGTACTCCAATTTCACGAGTGCGTTCCCGCACCGCGACCAGCATGACATTCATCACCCCTAAGCCGCCCAGCAGGAGCGTCACTATGCCTACCGCGCCCAGAAAATATTTCATGCCGTTAGTCATGGTGGCGAAAGCCTGAGCCTCCTCAACAGTGTCCCAGATCGGGCAAGCCTCCTTATCCGTGGGATCGTAACCGTGCAGGATCGCCAGGGCCTTGCGTACCTCACCCTTGCAGGCCTCATGCTGAGCTACAGACTTGGGCGTGACCAGCATTTGATCAAAGGTAAACGGAGTCCCCGGCGGCTTGTCGGGGAAGTCTTGGCGCATGGCGCTAAAAGGAATGAAAATCTTGTTTACATCCCAGCCGTCGTAGCTGGAGTCCTGCTTCTTCTTGGCCATGACGCCAACCACGGCGTACGGAAGGTCGTTGAGGTAAACGGTGTGGCCGACGGCATCACCCATGGGGAACAGCTGCTTGGCCGCATCGCTGCCCAGGAAAGCCACCCGGCGCGCCTGCCACAAGTCATCCGGATTGTAAAAGCGGCCATTGGCGATATTAAGGCTGCGAATCTCGCCGAATGGAGGATAAGAGCCGGTGACGGTAAATGCTGCCGCATTATACGCGGTGTGCGAACGCACGCTGTCCTGTTCCAATTCGGGAATTACATACCGGCAGTCGGGCGAGTGGTCTTGGACATATGGAATGTCGCGGTCTTCCCATTGCACCTGTCGGCCTGCCCGTTGTCCGCCAGCCTGCAGGCTGGTGCGGCCATGAAAGACGATCATGATGTCTTTGCCGAGGGTCTCGGCCTGCTTCTGTTGGCCAACACGCAAGCCCTCGCCCGCGGCAACCATCAGGACGATCGAAACGACTCCCCAAGCGATTCCGAACATGGTAAGCAACGTTCGCAGCTTATGTACCCACAAGGTGCGGAACACGTCGTTGATGAGATCGCGGAAAATCACAGTCGTTGGACGCAGCGGGCGACTTCTCGTGAGCCGTGCCGCTATCGTACGATACGCGGCAAGCGAGTGATTTGTTCAGAGGCGCGGATTCGTTCATCGGAGGCTAACCGACCAGCCTCAAGTCCTCCTCCCCGTCACAAAGCGTGTCCAGACCCGGTCCTCGAGCCCTTGTAACATTTAGTCAGGCAGAGACTTAGAAGCTGGCGCCAAATCGTCGGTCCCGGACTGGAATTTGCTGCTGTTTGTTTCAACCGGGTGAGTGTTGCCAAAGGTGGCACCGCCTAGCTTACCTGGAAGGTCCATGATCGCGCATGGAACAGGCACGAGGTCGACGGAAGTCATGACCCGATGAATGCCCAGTAATCGGGTTTCCTGTCGAAGACCTACAAGTAGTTATTGGTTGCTGTTTGACGATCGATAGACATCGTGTCGAGGGACACGCAGCATCCCATGTTGAGAAGTCAGAGTAGTTGATTCTGGTCCATCAACTTGGCCTGGAGATTAACGACATGCCTAGAAGGTTTGGTCCCAAGCTCGCCGGCACCCTCTGCTATTGCCTCTTTGCGACCGCCGTATTTGCGCAGGCAACGAACACGACTGCGCCAGGAACTCAGAACACGAAACCAACAGCAGTCTCGCCGCCTGATAATCCGGAACCTGAAAACAAGGGGAATCAGGCGCAGAAGAACCAGCAAGGTACCGCCCCGGACAAGCAGGCGCCTTCGCTGGGGGACCT
>JBPYDQ010000124.1:0-10072 GCA_051986135.1 Terriglobales bacterium
CCGGTGACGTAACCCAGAGAGGGATGAATCTCGGCGCCCACATAAGTAAATGCCGAACCGGCGCTGGGGTAAGCGCGCGCCATCCTGCCGTAGCTGATCGCGGTGAACAACATGGCCACCATGGCGATGAGAATCGCAGTCACGGCGTGACCGTGCGCCCTCTGCGTCATGACGCCGTAGACGGGCATCGGTGCCGTCGGTTGGATCACGATCATGCCGTACAGAATCAAGTCCCATAAGCCGAGCGCGCGCCGAAGCTTGACTCCTTCCGGTGCCTTGGTGGTAGATGCTGTCGACATGTGGCTTAGAAAAGAAAAGGCCGATAATTCGTCGGCCCTCTAGGCTAATTTCGTGGGTGCTAAGATCGGTCCACAGTATCGCTCAGAAATAGAACTTCAGCGCAAACTGGACAAAGCGCGGATCGCGCGCTGCCTGGTACGTACCGAACTGTTGGGTGCCGAGTTCGACGGCTACGGGCTCGATTTGTCCAGCCGCTCCAATTGGTCCCCACAATGGGTTGGTGTGGTTCCATATATTGAAGAAGTCGGCGCGGAACTCAACCCGCATCTGCTCCTTGACCGGAAACAACTTGGCCAAGGTCATATCCCAGGTTTGGAACCCCGGCCCACGGACCTGATTGCGGCGCTCGTTCCCGTATGTTCCCTGGACCTGGTCGCTGACGAATGCACAGGTATTGAAGAACGTTCCCGGCTGACAAGGTGTGGCATTCGGGTTTCCAATCATGTTTGGTCTTGTGCAACTGAAGCCTACCGTGCCACCGCAGTCCGTATTCGAGGCATTCACGAACGGGTCGGTAACCGTGAAGTAGTTTCCTGTACCCGCAGAAGTAATACCTGCAATCTGCCAGTTTCCAATGATCTGGTTGAGAACGCCGCCGGCGTTGCCGCCTAAAGCTTTGCCTCGGCCCAAAGGCAAATCGTAGGAGTAGCTGATGGTGAAGCGATGGCGCACGTCGAAATCAGAGTTTCCGTATTCCAGGAAGGGGAAACGCTGATCGCGGAAATCACCGTTAGCCAGTGAACCCAGGCTCGCGCTAGACGCCTCATCCAGGGCGTGAGCGTAGGTGTAGGACGCCTGGAACATCAGGCCATGCGTCAATCTTTTTTCTAAAGAAGTCTGCAGCGAGTTGTAGTTGGAGTTAGTATTCGCTCGGAAGGCATCGATCGTGCCATCGACCGATGGAAAGGGCCGCCGCGGCGCCAGCGGCGCACTCGGATCGGTGCTGGGCAATGCCTGATTGCCGTTGTAGAAGCCATACAAATGCTCCCCGTGAGATCCGGCGTACGAGATGCCCAGGACTGTCTGGCTGGGCAACTGATACTCGATTCCCAGGTGCCACTGGTGCATCATGGGCGTCTTGATATTGCGATCAATGGAATACAGAAGTGGGTTGTTGGGATCAGACAGCGAGTTTGCCGGATAACCTTGCGTCCAGAAGTTGTAGATCGCCTGCGTATTGTCACCAGGCTTCAGGCCAATCGAGCAGGCATTCGGATCGGCGGGATTCGCGTTCGCAGGAACCGGGCTGCCACAAGGCGAACTAAAGCTCTGCTGCAGAAAGTAAGGCGGATTGAAGCCGGGACTGGGGAACGAAAAGGGCCCGCTCTCCTGCCCACCGTAGAAGATGCCATATCCTCCACGCAGCACGAGCGGATTGGAAATCTTGTAGGCAAAGCCGATGCGCGGAGCAAAGTTCGAGTAATCGGGATTGACCAGGCTATCCGAACCGGTCCTCTGAATTGGTAAGAACGAAGCAATAGTAGGGGTGAGCGGAATGGTCTCACCTTTGGGCACGATCAGTGAATTGGTAGCGAAGTCAAAGCTCGACATCCGGTTGTGACCTTCCGTGACGGGATGAAAGAATTCCCAGCGCAGCCCCAGGTTCAACGTCAGCCGCTCGTTAACCCGGATATCATCCTGCCCATAAACGGCGAACGTCTTCCGATGGTAGTCAGGACCATAGATGCTCGAGATATCCGCTCCGTCGGCAGCCCCGAGCAAGAAAGACGCAATATCGTCGCCGCCGGTGGTCGAACCATCCGCATTGGTAGGCTGCGCAGGATTTGCAGTGAAATCCGGACCGAAGAAAATATCGCCGTGGGGAGAAGAATCCTGGAACATCGTAAACTGCTCAAGGCGAATCTCAGTTCCGAACTTCAGCGAGTGCCGGCCGCGGATCCAGATCAGGTTTTCATTGATGACGTAGCTGTTCTGCTTCTCGATGGAAGGCAAAAAGCCGGAAGAGCCGACGCAGGAATAGTTGACGAAACACATATTAGGTAGGCCGCCATTGTCGGGGGCGAAAGGCACGCCTTTCAATCCCAACTGACCGGACACGTCGGTGTTTGCAAAGGCCTGCAAACGGTGAGAATTGATGCGGTTGTAGCCCAACCGGAATTCGTTAATCACCATCGGGGAAAATGTGTGCGTCCAGCTGGCGGCCGCGCTGCGATAAGAATTGTCCTGATGCCCAGCGGTAAAGCCACCGCCGTCTAGAAAATTTGTGAAGGGACCGGGTGTGAAGATAGGCTGGTCTTCATAGCTGAACCGGGCGAACACATCATCCGTGTTGGTGAAGCGGTGATCGACGCGGACATCGAAGTTGTTCTGATCCAGGCTCTTTTTCGGGTCAACGAGGTAGTTGTTGCCATTGATATTGAAGCCTGGTAGTGGTGCCGGATACAGCGCTGCGATGTTCTTGGCTCCCGTGCCGATTAGGCTGGCGGGAATAATGTTTGTCGGCAATCCTGCGCTTGTGTAACCTCCGACAGGAAAGCCACAGAGACCGCTTGGATAGTTCGGCAGCGGCGTCCCATTAGAAAGCGTTCTCGCCTGCGTCAAGCTCGGATTGAAGATCTCCCCTTGATAGGTCGGATTTCCATTGCAATCAAGGACAGGTACACCGTTGTTCATGATCTGTGTGCTTGTATCCAAGAAGCTGGAAAAATTACCAGAAAGCTGGGCAGGCGTGGGAATCAGCATGAGCTGAGGCAGGGCTTGCCGAATGCGCAGCCCTTCGAAGTCCACGAAGAAAAAGGTCTTGTCCTTAATGATGGGACCGCCGAAGGTCGCGCCAAACTGATTCTGCTGATAGGGCTGACGGCCGAGAAAATCGAACGCATTCCGCCCATCCAATTTATCGTTGCGGAAAAATTCATAAACGTCACCATGGAACGTGTTCGTTCCCGATTTGATGACAGCATTCAGAATGGCGCCATTGCCTCTGCCGAACTCGGCACTATACGAGTTAGTCTCGACCTTGAATTCGCCAATGGCATCCACGGAAGGCTGGATCACGTAGGCGCTTCCGTTCAACACATCCGCCAGATTGGCATTGTTGTCGACACCGTCGAGCAGGTAGTTGTTCTGCAAGGCACGAGCACCGTTTGAGCTGAACCCAAAGCTCGTCTCCGTTCTTGAGCCGGGCTCGGCGGGAGCAACCCCTGCCGTGAGTTGAGCCAACTGCGCAAAGTTACGCCCATTCAGCGGAAGAGTAGTTGCCTGCTTGCCGGTGACTAAATGCCCGAGCTCTGAGGTCTCGGTTTCCAGTTGCGGACCCTCGGATGTGACCGTCACAGTCTCCGCGATCTGGCCCACGCGCAAATTTACATCGACTTCAGGGCGTGACTGCACGTTCACTTCAATGGGTCCCACCACTTCTTTGCGGAAGCCTTCGTGCTCAACCGTGATGTTGTAGCGCCCGATGTGGAGAGGATTGGCAAGATACTCACCGCTCGCATTCGTGGTCGTATTGAATCTCGTGCCACGATCGACATCGGTGACCGTTACCTTGGCTCCGGGCAAAACCGCACCGGACGAATCTCTCACTGTGCCTACGATGCTGCCCATATCCTTCTGACCCCAGGCGACACCCGCGATCAAGATCAGGACCACGATCTCGACCGAGAAGAATCCAAGAAACCTCGAGGGCCTTTTGTAAGTGGGGGTCATATCTCCTCCTTGCGACTACTCGAACCGAGAACACCAGAGATTCAATGCAATGGAGGTGATCAGTCGGGCTCGATTTACGAATAGTTACGATTCCTAACTTTTACTTCCGAAGTAGCACGAAAGTCAAGCCCAAAGCGGTTACTGCGGCATTTTCCTCACTTCGAGCAGCAAGTGATTGGTGAAGGCCACGTCCAACTTTGGCTGGCTCGCATCCACGGATCCTAACTCGGCGCCGCCTTCATAATTGACCACCGAGTACTTGCCAGGTGCGAGCCCTCGCAGTTCCACCTGCCCCTTCCAGACATTGTTCCTTTCTAGGGCATAGAACGCGTAGTACATCCTGCCATCCTTCTCGATGGCATATGCCTCCGGAAAATCATATCCATAGGTATAAAGACCCAGGAATTTACCCTTGGAGAGCATCTTTTCGTTGTAGATGTCGATCCACTTCTTCCAATGCTTTTCTTTTTGTGGAGTGAGCTCGACGGTTTTGAAGTGCGGGCCATAGCGGGGCCAGGTGAATTTGGTTCCGACCACGGCTCCAACTCCGACTTCAGAAGCAAAATCGCTTCCCTTGTCAACCTCGTTCAGCGTGTTCTTGAATTGAACGTCGGTGAGCTCTACATGATCGCCGTAAACGGCCGCCTCCGGACCAAGCAAGGCCTTATACATCTTGGTTCGCAGACGAACCTGGCGTGCGCCCACAGGATCCGCGGTAACCGCCTGATCGATATAGGGTAGCCATGCCAGATTGGGGGGAGTTCCGCACGGGCAGGCCTGAGTGACGCTGTCGGGTTTCAGGGCACGAGTTGTATCGAGGATGACCTTGTAAATTTCGCCAACGGCCTCGATGGAATCATTCGGCGATTTGTGATGGTGCTTGGGGTTGTAGCAAGCCGGGACAGTATAGGAAAAATCAAGCTTATGACCGTCGAAATCCCAATCGCGAATAAAGCGCTCCGTCAGGTGCTTGTAGTACTGCTGTACCTCGGGAACCGCCGGACACAGAGCGCCAAGATCCGCTGTAGCCCGTGCCGGTTTTCCATCCTTATCCAGGATCAGCCAGTCAGGATGCTCTTTGACAACACTCGATAACTGATAGGGTCGGTGATTGAGGATGTCTTTGCCATGGCCATCCTCCACCACAATAGGAATCCACCAGAGCGTAATGCGAATGCCGGCATCGTGGTAGGCCTTGACCACTTTCTGCAAGGAGTCGTTGGGGAAAGTATCGGTTCGCGGTTCCCAGTCCCCGCGCGCCTTGAACCAGCCCGCGTCTAAGGTCGCCCACTTCAGACCCAACTCCTTCAGCTTCGGGATCGTGCCCAGCATCTGCTTGGGTGTGAAATCCATCTCGTAGCCCCAGCCGCACCAGTTTGCCTGGTAATCGGCCTCTGTGGGATGTGCCAGGCTGACGCCTTTCACCTGCAGCATCTCGGAATACATGCTGAGGGGCTCATAAAAATCACCATGAAATACCGATACAAAGGTGAGCGGAGTGGTGTAGACCTGCCCGGGCTGCAATCGAGTGTCCACATCGAGTCGGACTTCAGCGTTCACGCGTTGATCCGGCCGGGTATTCACCGGTAAGGCGAGTCGCAGCGGCACGGTCTCAGCATGGCCGATGGCTTCGCCCACCGAGCCAGTCCAAAACGCTACTATGGGAATACCGCCGCCCGTCTGGTTCTCGTCTTTGTGCATGACGACCTGCATGGGGTTTTCGCGAGTGAAGTGCTCGTCAATTTGCATGACGTCGTCTTTGCCCCACGCTTCGCTCGAGCCATGAAACGACCACATGGAAAACGGCGCCGTCTTCGGATCTCTCGATGACGCATTCAGGATGTGGCGCTGCGTGATAACTCGCTGCAGCAAAATATCGGTCGCGCCTGAATTCTTGAAGCTACTGCTGGCGAACAGCAACCCGGGGAGTTGGTCGTAGACTTCGAGCGCAAGCGTTTTCTCGATTGCGGGAACAGACTGACTTCTGCCGGAGATCTCGATCCTTTTCCCGGCGGCACCCAGACGGCCCGAAGGAGTGGTGACCCGCGCGCTGGGAAGATCGAGGGCAAAATCGCTGATCGCTTTCCCGCCGCTGATCAGTTCGTCTGCACTCGCCTCGGGGTCAGTTTGCACGTCATCGAGGCTCAACTTTTGTCCGTCTCGCAGCAGCGTGGCCTGAATGTAGCCTGTGCTGCTCACCTGAAACTCGGCGCTGGGTGTGGTTATGACGACCGGACCGCCGGCACTCACCCGAACCTTAATTCTGGACTCGGCCTGCGCCGATCCATTGCTCCGGTTCGAGTTGCAACTCGCAACGGGAATCGTCAAAACCAAGGCGGCCAGCAGCAGAAGAGCATCAGGGTTGGGACGAACACGGGCTGAGGTCATACTTGACTCCTAGCCGGTCGAGGGTTCGGAAACGCGAGGTTTGCGGAGGTGTAACGTTTCACTTAAGGAAAGTTGATATACCCCGCCCGAGCCAGTGTCAAGAAAAAAAGAAACTCCCTCACCTCAGCAACCATAACCGGTGTGGCGACCCAAGTGTACGGGAGGCGACGGATTCCGTCTGTGACGCTGGTCACGCGGAGGTTCGTCAAGGAAGCACCTGGTCTATGATTTGTGGAAGCATGACATCCGCATAGCGCCGCTGAATTTCTTCAGATAATTTAATCCCTAGTTCAGCCGCGAATGCGAGCAGGGTGTCCAACGACGCTTCCGGGTGTATGGTGTGGGGCGAACGGCATTTATAACTGCCCAACAACACCCCGAGTCCGAGGGCACAGTCTATAACGCGGGACGGCGCTTCGTCGCCGGTTGATTTTTTGCTGATGAATGGAATCCCGGATGCCAGCCCCGCCAGGACTCCCCCCAGTAGCGAGTCTCCCGCTCCAGCCGTCGATAACACCTTCACCTCTGGGGCAGGACAAAAAGCATGTGCATGCGCGGTGATGCCGTACGCCCCAAGTTTCCCCGCGCTGATAACGACCCTAAGATCGGGAAACGTCGATCGCAGTAATTCCTGGCAACGGCAGACGAAGATCTCCGGTGAGTTGGGCGAGAAACTGCTCGTAACAAATTCCTCTCCCTCTTCTTCGTTGAGCGCTATGAGGTCAAGCAGTTTGAAAATTCCGGCCTCGCGCGCCGGCTGCACTTCTGCAGCGGCAAATGACGCGGCGCGAAAAGCACCGCTGCGGGTAGCCAGTTCCAGGAAATGCTGTCGTGTTTCGAGCGGCACTTCGGGGGCAGCCAGGGCGATCGAGTGTGAACCACTACTTTCGAGTAGATCCATGATGGCATCGACATCAGCGTTCGACAAAAGGGCCGCTGCCGAATTGCTAGTGGTTATGTTGCCTCCGCTACCGTCGGGGTACTGGAAGCACACGCTAAACAAAGTCGGGCAGTTGGCGACCAGGCGGATGTAACTCGTATCGATGCCGGCATCATGCATTTCGCCAATGAGGCGCTGCCCGATAGCATCGTCGCCGACCTTGGCCACGGGAATCACACGAAAGCTGGACGGTTCAACGTCTGCCCCGAGAAGCTTCGCGATGTAATGGATCACAATGTGCAGCTTGCAATAATCCCGAACATCGAGCAGTTTGCCCAGTCTGCTTTCATTTCGTCCCACCGTTTCATCGCCATCCAACTTAAAAAAAATGCCCGCTCCCACGCCGCCAATTCCAACCACCTGGCAATAGGGAGAAGACTCATCGATCCGCAGATATCGCACGTGCGTCACGGCAACTCCCACTCAGGATCTTCACTGATCGGGTGACGGGCGGTCTCGGCTGTCGCGGTGGTAATCGCGCCGGGATGGCGTCGCAGCAGGATCATCGGTTCCCCCGGCGCGACCCGCCAGCAGCTTTGCCATGAAATGAATCGCGATGTGAGGCTTCGAATAGTCGCGGACGTCCACTAGCCACCCCCCAATCTGATTTCCTTTCGTCCGAGCGCGTGTGGTCGCCTCCCAGCTCAAAGAAAATTGCGGTGCCCACGCTACGTACGCCGATTAGTTGCTGGTAAGGAGAATTCTGATCAATGCACAGATGCTGCATATATCTCACAGCAACTCCCAGTCCGGATTTTCGCTGATGGGGTGGCGGGCCGTTTCTGCCGTGGCGGTAATGATCGCGTCGGGATGCCGCTGCAGAAGCGTCATGGGATATTCCACATTCGGCACGGCGAACAGAGCCACGCGAAGAGCCGTCTGCTTCCAGGCACCTGTGTCACTGTACACGCGCACTTTCTTTGCTGAGAGACATTCTTTGATGCCCAGTGTGATGGACATCGGCGGCACAAACTGATAAGCACTGCCAAAGGTCCTTTGCGCTAGGGCAAGAATGGTGTCCAGATTGTTCTCTTGAATTCGGATACTCGAATTCGCCAGTTCCTCAAGTGTTATTGAACTATAGGGCTGTCGCCGCGCTTGGTTGTAGGCAACATGTCCGTCCTGGCCCCAGCCCCCGATAGTTATATCCATGGGAGCGGTCTCAATCGCCGCCGCGACGGTGTCCATACTTGAGGGCAATAGCCAGAATCTTTGCTCCTCGGGCACCGCCAGGCCAGGCAGAATTCCGCCATAGAAATGTTTCTCCATGAAGCTCCGGAAGTTATAAGGGTGCCCTGCGGGTAACGGCCTTCCCTGCCAATCGAGACATTCATCCATGTGAAACACAAATAAACTTCGCAGGGAAATGTTGCGGCTGTTGACAAAATCTGTGAACGGCCGATACCAGCAAGAGGGGCCGCACGGGATAATGGCGCGAGTTGGCAATCCCCTGCGGTTATTGCTCTCGATCTCCTGTCCTAGCTCTTCTGCCATCAACTGTCCCATCCCGGCTGAGTCGTGTACGATGCGAAATTTTGCTCGCAATTGAGGATGCCCTGGCAGTTCGCTGGCGGGAATCCTGCACCAGCGATAAAGTTCGGACTTCGCGAAGTGACTCATGCAATCTCCGTTTTAGAACGAGAATTTGCAAAAATATTTCGGGGAATCGGATCGGGTCGACCCCGTTCTCTTGCCTCACAATTCAAGACAGCAGACGCAGGGCACGTCGAGTCACGGATCATCAGCTTAGGGGAAACCTTTCGGTGCTTGGCGACCACCGCTCGCTTCTCCACGGTCGCCCGAATTAATTCTTCGATGATTTCGGCACCCAACGACCCCTGCATCTCCAGTTGTTGCTGCACGGTAGTGAGCGGCGGGTTATAGAAGGCGGAGGCCGGAAGATCATCGAACCCCACCACCGAGCAGTCTTTCGGCACCCGCCGTCCGGCTTTGGTGAGCGAGCGAATCGCGGCGCACGCGGTGAGGTCGTCAAAAGCTACAAGAGCGGTGAACTCGCGGCCGCTTTGCAACAACTCATCTGTGAGCTCGCAGCCCTCCACATAAGATGAATTCCGACCCTTGATTTCCAGCACCAGCTTGGCATCGATCATCAGCCCGACATCGCTTGCGAAATTTTCCAGACCGCGCCAGCGCTGCTGGCTATCTACCAGGATCTTCGGTCCCCTGATGAATGCGATCTGACTATGCCCCAATTCATAAAGATGCTGCAGCACCTGTCGTGTACCCGCCCCGTTGTCCACCACGATGGAACTGACGGGACCCGAATCCAACTCCCGGCCAATAACGACCGCCGGAATGTCGCACTTGGCATGGTCTGCAAGCAATTCGGTATCCACATGCACCGGGTTGGCGATGGCTATGATTCCTTCGACTCGGCGGGCCAACAGTAGGTCCAAACAACGAGGAAATTGTGAGCGGTCGTTCTGCAAATCGGTGGCTATGGGAAAGTAACCAGAGGATCGCAGATGATTCTCGATACCACGCAAGATCTGCGTACAGTAAGCATCGGTAATATCGAATACGACCACACCGATGGTCTGGCTGCGCCGGCTGCGCAGAGAACGCGCAAACAGATTGGGCCTGTATCCCAGCCGGTTGGCCACTTTCCAGATATGCGCCCGCGTGCGCCCAGATATACGGGTAGCCGCAGGACCGTTGTTCAACACCATAGACACCGTCGTGATCGAGAATCCACTCTCGCCCGCCACGTCCCGAATAGTTACCATCATGGTCTCCCAGCTGAAGTGGTGC
>JBPYDQ010000125.1:0-11559 GCA_051986135.1 Terriglobales bacterium
TATTATCGCGGGCACTTACACAAAGCACAATTTCCGGTCCGACAGATGAGTTACTTCGTATGTCGCGCTGTAAACCGGGCGACCACTTTCCCATTGGCGTCAGATAACTCGAGGTGCTGTCCTGTGATCTTCCATTTCGCGACTTCGATTAAAGATTTCAGGAACTCCCTTTCCGTATCCATGCCCTCGACACATGCCATCACCGTGCCCGCTACATGCCTGAAGCTGAGTTGGTCACCGTTGAGGTTGTAGCTACCGGTCAGCCGATTGCAGCCTCCCAATCCACTCATGCGCTGAATCTCGGAGTTGAGCACCAAATAGGGTCCCCTTTGCCTGGAAGCGACAGTGACCGGCTTGTCTCCAAGCTGGATCAGCTTCCAGTATGTGTTTTCGAGAGATGCATCGCCGATCTTCTAGTCTGGGGCCCCAATCGATCTGAATTTCAGCGCTCGCTTGAGATCGTAATTAAGGTTCAGCTTCGACTGGATCTCGTGACCATTAACATCCAGCTTTCGCAGAGTGTCAGCATCATGCAAGGCGAACTTTTCCGGAGCTCCACGTCGTCCGTGCAACACTAGGGTCTTACCGTGGTTTGCGAGCTCCCACCTTCCGTGGTCGTCGGAATGGGTAGAACGCTCCTGGTAGGTCATGCGGGAAGCGAAAGTGTGATCGGGTAGCAAATTCAATTCGTACAGAATGCCCGGGCAATCAGCGCAAGGCCAGGTGCCTGCGAACGTTGCCGGCAGGCCGGAGATGGCAGGCGCCTTGGCTACCCGGCCCTTTTGACCAATAGGTTCCAGCTCGTAAGTGCCTCCGTCTGGCATTAGAGAAAGAAAGAGGTGACCTTCTTTGAGAATGTACGACCGGATATACTGCCAGTCCTTGGGGATGCGATCATTGAGCGGCGCAGCCGGACACATCGCGCGTGTCAGCGCAAGAGGACTGAATTGGAGTTGACTCGGGCCGGCGGATTTCCACGTGCCTCGTCCGCGATTGCAGTCAATACGCACGCTTACCCCACCATCGCTTGCGAATGCAATTGTGTACCTGGTCTTGTCGTCGGGTGTTAGCATAGCGCCATCACTCCCCTGGAAGTTCACCAGCTGCCAGGACGTGCCACCAAGGTCAGTCGCGGTATTCGCTGGAGGAGTCTGCGGATGCGCAGTGTTAAAGAAGACCAGGCAAGGAGCCAGAACGCGTAAGGAAACATATGTGATTTTCATGTCATGCCTCCTTGGTGTCCAGTTTTGTGCGTAGCGAGGCCCTAAACTCGGAAGCGGGATCTATGCTATACGAGTTAATTCCCTAGGAGGAACGGCCTGAAGCGCGTCATCCTCTAATCGGCAGGCGTCTTGCTTGCCCTCACCGTGGATGTCTTTCTGGCCTTCAGGTTCAGCCCATAGCCAGGAGTCGTGATTATTACCTATGTCTTTTCCAAGGGTGACAAGGCTTCTGAAGCGGGCTCTTGAAGAGCATGTCCCTTCTGCTAACGTCTCGCGGCGTGACATCGCGTACGCGGGACGAAGGATGAAGTCTTTGATCTCGTCGACTAGCAGGAGGGAACGAAAGTGCCAGAGCCAACCATCGCTTGGGTGCATGGAGGCGGATTCGTTGCCGGTAGCAAGAAAGGAGTTGCCAGCCATGTGAAAGTTCTGGCGGGAGACGGCTACACGATGGTCGCGGCCGAATATTCGAAAGGCTGTGGCAGGACTTATCGAGGCCAGTCGAGCAAGTCAGCGGGCGCTCGGCTTTGTCGCGGGAAGCGCAGCAGATCTCAAGATCGAATCCCTTCAAACGTCGCTCGCGCCAGCGATTCGGTAGGAGCACACATTACTAGTCAGGTTGCGCTGATTACCACCGATCCCGTTTTCCAATAAATTGAGCGGTGCGAAACTGTAAGGCTGAGAGCGACCCACGAATTTGCTGACATGACCATTCCCTGTGATGGGCCAATTGGACTTGGCGTGTGGGGACCAACCGGCTCAACAGAACACAAAGCGCTTATCGAGGTTCTTTCGCAGAATGAAGGCTTCGAACGAGCCGTCCATCCGGAGGCTGGTTAAAGGGAGAGTGCACGCCTTTCATCCCTTCAGTATGTCGTATCTTCCAGCCTTTTAGACTGACGAAGACACAAGGAGGAACTATGCGTCAACGCAGCCGGAGTAACAATTACGCGCAACTTGGAACCCGGGCAGTGTGGTCTGGTGAGAATGGCATGTACTGGGAGGGAACTACACAAGTCCCGGTGGCCCTCGGGGTTGCATTCGGTTACGACAGTGTGGAGAAGTGGCTTGCGGTGGCACAGGGAAAGTCGCATGGCCATATCTACAGCCGAAACACCAATCCCACGGTGGCCGCTTTCGAAGAAAAGGTGAGAGATCTAGAGATGACCGAATCCGCCACGAGTTTTGCGAGCGGCATGGGTGCAATCAGCAACACGTTGTTTGCCTTGCTTTCCCCGGGGGACCGCGTCGTTTCCATTAACGACACCTACGGCGGTACGAACAAGGTGTTTATCGAATTTCTGCCGCACTTTGGTATCAAGGTATCGCTGTGCGATACGAGCGATCACGAAAGAATCGAAGCAACCATCCGCCAAGGGTGCAAAGCGGTCTACCTTGAAAGTCCAACCAATCCAACAGTCAAGATTGTCGATCTCAGTCGTCTGGCAACGGTCGCACATCGCCACGGTGCGGTAGTGATTGTGGACAATACGCTTGCCACACCCATTAACCAACAACCTGTGAAGCTCGGCGCGGATCTGGTCCTTCACAGCGCCACGAAGTTCCTCGGCGGGCACGGCGATGCGCTCGGCGGAGTAGTGTGCGGAGCTGCAGATCTGGTAGCGAAGATCTATCACTTTCGCGAAATCACGGGCGCCTGTCTCGACCCAATGGCCGCTTACTTGCTGCTAAGAGGAATGAAAACACTACATCTTCGGGTTGAACGCCAGAACCAGAGTGCGCTGAAAATTGCGCGCTTCCTGGAATCCCATCCTCACGTGACTAGGGTTTGTTATCCGGGGTTGACATCCCATGAACATTACGAGATTGCCCGCCGACAGATGCGCGGGTTTGGAGGTGTACTCAGTTTTGTCATCAGAGGGGGTTTCGACTCAGTGAAGTCTTTACTGCCACGCTTGCGCTACGCACACTTAGCCGCGAACCTGGGTGCCGTCGAGACCATCGCTGGTCCACCGTCCACCACTAGCCATGTCGAGTCCACCAAAGAGGAACGCACGGCGGCTGGCATCCCAGAGGCTCTCATCCGCTACTCGGTAGGCATCGAGGAGACCGAAGATCTCATCGCTGATTTGCGGCAAGCCTTAGACAAGGTCTTCCGTGGAAAGCGGTCCCTAAGATCATGAGATATGTGCAAGCGCGGCGCTCAGGGGTAGCTTTTCTGCGGGCTAAGTCGGCAGGCTCTTCAGTTTAAATCGACAATTGTCGTGCCGACTAAAATATAGATGCTGGGTGGCAAATTTCGCTACCGTCGAACGAATGAGTTCCGGCAACAGCCGGCGGGACGGTTTTGCAATGCCTCAGGTTCTGGGTGTTCTAACTCCGTTAACAGAAGTCATCGGCAGCCGCACGTACCTATCGAGTTTTCCTATTGCTCTTGCCCTATGGCAGCTTCGCACTCTGCTAGTTGTCCTGCTTTTAGGGTGGGTATCTGCCCTTGAGGATTTTGCCTTTCTCCTGATCCCGACGCCCCAAAGACTGAGGAGAAAGGCCGCCTGGAATGCTTGAACATTTCGATGTCTTAGTATTATTGTTACGCCGCCAAATTTCCGACCAGGCTTCGCTCCCGTGGCGAACTCTCTGGAGAAAATGGCGCCCGATGTTTAGTCTCCAGTCATCCGCCTTCAGTCGAGCCGAGCTGGAGCGGCAAGGCAAACGTCTCCTCAAAGGCGCGATTTCAATGTGCTGCATTTTGACCCAGTAGCACACGGGTCATAAAATCGATCCTATATTTGCACTGTTCGTTCTTCGCAGCAGTGGGCAGTGCGGGTTGGCTTTTGAGATAAGCCAGCCGTCCCTCTGGCCTAGGAAGAGGGCGATCTTTTCCTGCTAAATATGGTGCGCCCACCATGGCCGGTTGGTGTCCGGGTTGGCGGAACGTCCATTCGCAGCCTTCGTACTTCGACCGATCGGAAAGCAGGGAAGTCCCCGGCGAGGAATCGAGCGGTATTCTCTTTTTTGAATCCCGTGTTTTCAGGTCGAGGTCTTCGCCAACAACTGAGGCCCTCGCTGCAACGCAGCAGCGATCATCCACGCCGAGCGTCGACCCGCACTTAAACTGTCAGTCAGATGGTGCCAGTGCAGCCGCACGGCGCTTACAAATAGAGATTAGTCTAAAAGTTGCTCTGGGCATTTGACCTCATAAATCAGTGTCGAATGGTTCGCTTAAAATCCGCGGCAGAGCGCAGGTCTGCGGGTGCCGGGTGCTGGGCGGCGGCTGAATCTTGTGCTCCCACACGTTAACCATTCCTGATGGTTCAGGTGATCGAGACAGAAACACTCACGCGCCGTAGTAGCCAATCGGCATAATAGATCGTGCAGCTAGGCCCTCTGCCGCCATCTTTGACTGCATTGCTTCTATCAAGAGCGCGCCTCAGGTGAACTTGCGCTCCGTAAGGATTGCGGAGCCTGATTTACGATTGCAGAGCAATAGCGCCAACCCAACATTTCTAGTTTGGTTTGTGCATTACGACCCTGCAATGGCTGCGATCTCTCTTTGCGGCACCCGCTTTTCGCCGCGGCTCTGCGAAGCCACTCCCCATTTGGGAAAATGCCTTTTACTTCACGCGTGCATCAGGGCACGTCTTGCGTAAAAGCGTCTTCTGGTGGGAATTTACTTTGCGGTCGGGTCCGCTTGCATCACGCCGAAAAGATTTCCCTCGGTGTCTTCGCAGTAAGCGAAATACCCTACGCCGGGAATTGGCGTCTTCGGCGTGATCAACTTTCCGCCCGCCTTCGTCACTGCTGCTACGGAGGTGTCCACGGAGTCCACACCGACGGTGTTGGTCGTCGTGGTTACGTTTCCCCGTTTCAGCATTCCGCCGTTAATTCCGGGCGCTCCGTCCGCACCCGTGCTAACCATCCAGTACTCCATCGGGCCGTCCCACTTGTCGAATTTCCACCCGAACACTTTTTGATAGAACGCCGCCGCGCGATTGGGTTCGTTCACGGGAATTTCAAAATGTATTACGCGTCCCATATTCTCCTCCTCAATCGTAAGTTGCTTCCGAAAATCCGACCAGCATTAGCCTCTCTGTACAGCCGTGGTTCCGTACCCGTACCGCTGCGTGGCCCACCCGACGATCATTCCCACAATACTTCCCGGCAAAATGATCTCTAAATAGTAACCGTGCTCCTTCAGGGCCACAAGAAACGCTAGCAGGAATCCGACACTAAGCCCGAACAGAATTCCCAGCGGCACAGAATTTACTTTGCGCGCGAAGATCCCTGCAGCGACCCCAGCGACTAATCCTTTAATTGTTGACCCGAAAACAATTCCCACAATCATCCCGCGGACAGCCGGGGTGAACCACGCCGTTGCACCGTCGATTGCTCCGAGCAGCGTTCCCAGCAGTAGGCCAATCAAAATTTTGTTCATCCAAGAACCCTCCCTCGGGCTGCATTTTTCTACGGCTCTAGCTTTATATACAACAGCTCGCAGGATTCCTTTAAGGCTAATGGCGGAAAAAGAACAGCACCAATGCGCGCGTGATTAAGTATGCTGTAATCAATAAGATAGCGATCTGATGCCGCTTGTAGAAGCGCCCGAAGCGCTCCAAAAAGTTTTCCGAATAGGCGCCGACCGGCAGCCCATCCATGTAGAGGGAAACGTCGGCGGCAAGTTCCGGAACATTGGCGTAACGGGCATTTGGGCGTTCGGCCGTAGCCTTGGCACAAATGGCCAAAACCGACCGAGGTACGGGAGACTTTCGTTGACCACCGCCTACGGCAATAAATTTCAAGAGCGCTCCGAGCGAAAAAATGTCGCTGCGCACGTCAATTTGTTCCGTTTCGCCGCGCGCTTGTTCGGGAGACATATAGCCAGGTGTCCCCAAGACCGTACCGTGGCCAGTGATGACTGTAGACTGCGTTGAATCATTCTCTGATTCAGCCTTTCGGCTGGAAATGAGAACCGTCTCGTCAAGGGCGAGGCCATGCTCTTGCAAAATCTTGGCGAGGCCCCAATCCATCACCAGTACTTCGCCGAAGGAACCGACCATAATGTTCGCTGGTTTCAAGTCGCGATGGAGGACTCCACGCGCGTGCGCAAACGCAACCGCGTCACAGACGCGGAGGAACAGGCGTAGGCGCTGCGACAGAGAATCGAGTTGCACGATATATTTATCAAGGCGAAGTCCTTGAACCAACTTCATCGTGTAATAGACGCGACCGTCCGGCAGCGCGCCGACATCGTGCACAGGAGCGATGCCGGGATGTTCGAGTTGCGCCAGGATGCGCGCTTCACGCATGAGTCGGCTGGTGAGCTCAGCATTGGCATCGGGCGCGTCGAGAACCTTGAGCGCGACGCGGCGCGAAAGTTTTTCGTCTTCGGCGGCGTAGACCGCACCCATGCCACCGCGCGCGATGAGTTCGCGCAACCTGTAGCGCGTGCCGGAAAGATCGGGAGCCTCGGAGCTACGAAGGCGTTCGAGAGCTTTGTCGCTTAGAAACGTCATTGCGCTGATACGCCAAAAAGAGTTTTCGCTTCGCGGGAGAATTCTTCATCACTCTCGCAGAGAGCGTGCAATCGCTGCAATGCGATGCGGCGAAATTCGCGGCGCGCCCAAGCAAGTTGGTTGTTAACTTCGGTAAGGGGTAGCGAAAAGCTCGCGGCAAGTTCGGCGTATGAAACATTTTCTTCGCCGAGATCATAGGCTTCAAAAAGCTGAAAAGCTTTTTGTTTTTCTCGTGCTTCACAAACCCGGCGAAGCTCTTCGACCGCAGAAGAAAACAGGCTGCGAATCCACTCCTTCTCGAAAAAGTCGTCGAGTGAATCGGAAGAAGGAATAGAGGCCGGATCGATGGCCTGGGTGCGCAGTTCGTCCTCGGCGGCGGAAAAATCCAGCGCGACGTGCGTAAATTCACCGCCGCGTTTCTTGCGGGAAGCGGCTTTCATTTCGTTGAGCGCAAAGCTATCCACGCAGAGTCGGAGGTAGGTGCGCAACCGGCTCTTGGCGGGATCGAAGCGAGACAGAAGTCCGCGTTCTAGCAGCTCGGCAAAAAAGCCCTGCGTAAGGTCCTGGGCCTCTTGCGGCGAATGCGAGAATTTTAGGCGAATGTATTTGTAAACTGGCTTCCAATACGCGGCGAAGAGAATATCCAAGGCGCGAGCGCGCTCGACGCCATCCTGGCTACGCGCGGCGGCGAGAACGGAGAGGCGAGTCACGGGAAAGGATTCGCCAGCGGAGGTCATTTGCAGTGTCGTCGACCTATCTTGTAAGAGTCTACGCAGGCTCCTGAGGAGGGGCAAGCAGAGGGAGAGGGACTAGGGATTGGGAGATTCCGCGCGCGATCGAGTTACTTGTAAACCACGTCATAGAGAGTAGATCGGAAACAGGATTCCTTCCGTACCACGGGCCAATCCGGCAGCAATCTCAATTTCGATGCAGATCGGTACTGCTAAACGTCCAACTGTCGAATCAAACCCCCGTGACTACCTCGCACCATTCCGCGAGCGATGCCGACTTCTCGCTACTAATGTGGGCCTGTCATTCGTCTCCTGACGGACAAACGAAGATCAGAATCACCCATCGCATTCCGGCTGGGCAGAACACACTGGGCAGGGATGCCACCGAATTGTACGTTCGTGTTCCACGCCCAGGCGGATTTCGTCTTGTTTGTGCCAGTGCACTGCGAGCTAAAAGCAGGGAGTCAGATTATTGGCTGTGATTTCGAGCAGCAGCGGCGAGCAAGAATGTGGAAAAGAACTCAAGCCCCCTCTCGCACCATGTAGCTTGTCAGAGATCAAAAGTCAACGGTGTCCTCCAGTTACTTGGCGCGCGTCCAATGCCTGTTCAACATATTTTCGACGGTGCCTGGGAGATGGGTAGGAGATCGGCAAGTCCCCGCCTTGAATCTTTGGCGAAAATCAGAGCACGGCTAAGAGCACAAGTACGATTCTGACCTCTCCCAAAGACTTCCAAGGGCTAGCATTCGCGTCCATCTAAGTCGTTGAAATTATTGTTCTCGTTGCCTTCGATTCCCACCTCCAACCCCCAAGACTAAAGGGGTTAGCGGAGACGGAAATGGCCTGAACTGACAGGAGGCCAAGGTCTTCGGAGATAAGAAGCCCAAGACCAAGAGAAACCAATATCATCGCCGGCAAGCTGGTTAGCCCCAAAGGCCTGCAAAAGCGCGTGGAAACTGCTCTGCAGTAATGCTCCGAGATTTTCGTAATCGCTTCCTCGCGCCTCCAGCTTTGCAATGCATCTAATTTTCTCGAATGGGATTCAGACGAATTAACGACTGGTTGTCCTTCCGAGCAGTACTGTTTGTGACAACGCGCCTAATTCTTGCATGCTCAACGTTCGCCCTTCAGGCAACGAGTACCGGTGAGCAACCACCTGAATTCAATATAAAGCCAGGGACAAATGTCTTCCTTGCCTATGGCGACCCACGCTTTACTGACCCTGCAGCCTGCGAATTCAGCGACCAACGATATCGAACAGCTTTGGTTGAAAGCATGGCTAACTCAGCCGACAAGCCGGACTTTTTGATCGTCACTGGAGATGTCGTTCTCAGCGGTGCTAACGACGACGATTGGCGGGTTTTTGAAAGAGAAACAAAAGCGCTTAAGAAGGCAAAGATCCCAATTTTCCCTGTGCTCGGCAACCACGATGTGAGAGGAGCTTCGGGCCAAAGCAAATTCATGCAGCACTTTGACGAACTAAAGTCGCACGAAGAGCTAAAGACACAGGCGTGGTACTCCATCCATTACGGAAATGCCGAATTTCTGATGCTGGATAGCCAAAGCCAATATGATCAGGACAGCCCACAGGGAGAGTGGCTGCGCAAGAAGCTTAAGTCTGTACCGGAAGAACTGGCTTTCCTGTTTGTTGTACTTCACCACCCGCTGGTGACGCACGCTTCCCGAATACCCTTTCTCTCTAGGTGTAATGGCAGACATGCCAAGCCCGCTCGAGGGCATGACGTTGAAGGTGCGGAAAAGCGGCTAAAGTTTCTATTGGACGACTTCTATAAGACGCGTCCGGGAGTTCGTGTCGTCGTCATATCCGGCCACAATCACAATTACGAACGATATATGGTGGATGGTATCACGTACATAGTGACGGGGGGAGGAGGTGCTACGCCCTATCGCATCAGTCGGCATCGAACCGACTTCTACAATGAAAGTGGCCCCACATATCACTATTGCACATTCACCATTCAGGGCGATGTCCTACAAGGCGCTATGTACAAGATCAACTACACAGCCGGGAATACACGCTTGGAGGAAAAAGATCATTTCGAACTGATAGCACCGGAGAGCACACAGTAGGTGATCCAGAAGGCCGCGATCAGTCGCTCCGATACACAGTGTGTCCTTCATTCCGGTACCTCCAAAAACCGGTTAATGATGATAGTGTCCCTCCAAGGTCCGAGCCTTGTGCCTTGCACCCGTCGCAGACATTTAATGTGACGGGAGGCCAGTTTGAAACGACTCCTTTCGGCAAGCATGCATGACCTGAGTAGGCCGCGCTTGGTAACTTCGTGCAGTCGCGCACTCTAATTTAAGCGCTGATGAACTTATCAATCTCCGCCTGCCTAAGTCATGCATACTCCTTATGCTGCTTCCGCAGCTGCATCGGCTACTGGTCGCGAGCCCGCGGCCGTGTTGGACACGATCACCACTGGGATCGGGATCGACTCCGCGGCTGCTGCGATCACGATCGACAAGGTGATCATGATCATCGCGGCGAAGGACAGATACCGTATCTGTTGCTGGCAGTCGCAACGGGTTGAACGTCCAGTCAGTGGGTCATGGCGTAGAGAAGGTAGTCGATCCCAATGCGGAAGCCGAGATCGGAGTAACGCTGAGGATAGGCGGGGTGATTCGCCCATTCCCAGGAATCTCCGATATCGGAGTTGAAACAGATGGCGACCATGATGCGACCTTTGTCATCATAGATCGCACGCCAGTGAGCGCCCTTGCCATCGCCCGGCCCTTGCGGATAATCCGGAACTTTGTAGCCGAGCCGTAAATGCGCGGCACCGGGAATTTGATCTCGCTCGTCGAGATCGTAGAGGGTATGGAAGATTGGATCGTCATTCCGGATATCAACGATGGGGCGATCGGGAAAAACCATATGGATGCGTTTTTCGAACATTTGCCACTCGTACGCGCCGTGAAAATCGTCGGCCATGAGGAAGCCGCCGCGTAACAGGTAATCGCGCAAAACGTCAGCCTGATGTTGTGTTATCCCCCATTCACCGACCTGCACGGCATAAAGCCAGGGCCAGTTGTAGACCTCGTCGCCATCGTCGAGATTCACGTCCTGTTCCACGGATCGCGCGTCGATACGAGTGAGTCGCCGGACGGCCGCGGCAAAATTGCGGTCAGCGGGCGGTCCATCCTGGGTCCACAGCGACATGCCTTGACGCCAGTCGCCATCGAAACGCCCACGATAACCGTCATTGGGGCCGGGCGGGTACATGAGGCGAGCGAAAGCCCATTCACCCGAACGCTGCCAGTCAGCCGGCAGGGGGGTCGATTCGCCGTATTCGACAGAAGGATATTCGCGGAAAGGACGTTGGGCAAACATCACGCCAAAAAAGGCGAAAGCGCAAGCCAAGAGGAAAAGAATTTTCAGCAACTCTCGATAGGACTCCTTCATGCGAGCTTCCTTTTGTGTTGCCACTCGCGCGTTGTCCAGCGGGCGAATCTCTATTGTAATGAGATGTCGGGGAATTGGCTTAGCGTTGGTCTATCCGCCAGATGACAATCGTCCATAGCGAATCTGATGAACCCAAGCGCGTTAGCCATAGCGAAAGAGAGCCTTAAAGCCGTAGTCCATGTGTTGTTGGATGTGGCAGTGAAGGAGCGCCAGTCCCGGCTGATCGGCCGTGAAATCAACTATGAGTCGGCCAAAATAGGGGACTACAGCAGTATCTTTGATAATGCCTGCGGTCTTCCTGCCGTTGACCTCTGCCAACTCCCAAAGGTGGCGATGGAGGTGCATGGGGTGAGCATCGTCGGTACGGTTGCGCATCACGAGGCGGTAGCGCGTGCCCTGTTCCAGGACGAATTCGCGTTCATGAGGATAAGGCTTGCCATTGATGAGCCAAAGATTGAACTTGCCAGCCGCGCCGGGCATCTTCTCGAAAATCAGTTCAATGGTCTTCTGCGGAGCGGGTGAGGAGGAGTTGGCGGTTCCAAAAATTGTATAATCCCAAGGGGTTTGAGGCGGATCGATCCATTGTGGCTGACGATGCTGGCCAGCGTATTCCACAATCACGCCGAGGCCCGATTCGCGGATGGTTTTCTCTGTTGAGCCGAGGATCCAAACTCCCGGATTGTTCATCTCGACGACCACATCGA
>JBPYDQ010000126.1:0-2948 GCA_051986135.1 Terriglobales bacterium
GTCTCCCCGGTTTGGATGGCCAAGATTTACTCGGGCCTTGGCGAGAAAGATAAAGCATTTGGGTCGCTGCAAAGGGCTTACGCGGATCGTTCCATAGTCTCCGTGGCCTACATTAAGACGAACCCAATGTTGGATCCGCTTCGGTCTGATCCGCGGTTCGCAGAACTGCTTGGGCGGCTGAACCTACAGCCTTGATTCAGCTGCACGAGAAGCAGATTCAAACGGATTATCTAGGCAGTCGAACTAGCCGACACTGATTCGAGGAGAATGGTTGAGAGTCTGTGCGGCTCCTTCACCGCCAAGCAAACGGCGGTTCAGTGCTCCCCCTGTGAAAAGCATTTCTTCAATTGCCGCATCTACAGCCGCTTGCGTTAGGACCTTGTCGCGAAAAGACTCGATCTGAAACTGGGCACATCGGCGCATGAGTTCTTTAATGAAGGCCCCGCTCACGCCCTTGGTGCGGCTGACGACGGACTCTAGCACTCCGTCGGAAATCTCCAGCCCTCTGGCGTAGAGTTTTGTCAGCTTCGTTCGGCTTTCCTCATCTGGCAGCGGAAACTCAATTGCCTGATCAATGCGGCCAGGTCTGGAAACGAGTGCAGGCTCAATCTGCTCCGGGCGATTGGTAGTAAGGATAAGCAAGACCTCAGCGTCTTCCTGCAGTCCGTCCATCTCATTCAGTAACTTGTTCAGAAGAATCTCTTCACCTGGACCATGCATGTGCGTCCTCTCGCGTGCTATGAGGTCCACATCTTCGATGACCATCAGCGACGGTTGCAGAAAACGCGCCAGCCGGAAATACTCTCCAATCAGGCCGACTTGCTCCGCCGTAACCAGTAAGGTCGTGTGGTTTTTGAGTTGAGAAGCGAGATAGTGAATGGTGTGGGTTTTGCCAGTGCCTGGTGCTCCGTAAAACAAGAGTCCCTTGCGCGCCTGAAAACGAAGTGTCTTGAGTTGTTCTCGCACGGTCATGAACCCGGTGATGTTACGGTCGAGAACAGCCAGAGTTTTTGCTGGGAGGATAACGTTCTCGCGCTCGACTTTGGCCAGCCGGTGTACCTTGACCATGCTACCGCCACCCATCGGATCGATGTGGCCCTCCAGAGAAATAATGCGGCCCCGGTAGGTTCGGCCCTTACCGACCATGAGTTCAAGTTGACGGAAAAACTCCTGGGAAAACTGTGCTCCGCGCTCGCCGGATGGAACGGCAATCTCCACTTGCACACCAGTCCGCAATCCGAAGCGGCCCCCCGGCGCCAGCATGACTGCAAACGGCAGGTCGCCGTCGCTCGACGTCCACAAGCCATTCTTCAAGCAGCGAACTGGGATAGATTCACCAACGTCGATCTCGTCGTACTGAAGCGGCCCAGCATCTACCGGAATGTGCGAACCCGCGAGTGTGTTCGCGAGAGTTGGCGGGTCGTGTGGATTCATGGAGGTGATTCCAAAGAGGGTCGTACGGGGACGGGTTTTGCACAAATCCTCGAGTGCCGACTGGATATCGACTCTGGCGGCGATCGGAAACTGTCGCCCCGCGGTGGCAATCTGACCTGGTGAAACGCCAAAGTGTTTGAGGAGGGTTTTGCGTAAGCGTGATCCACCAAAGCCACGTTGACTTATAGAAAAAGCGATTCCCATATTGCCTGCAATGATACGTCTTCAATACAATACCGCCAAGTCTTACCGAGTTGGGAGGCCCGTCTGCAGCCGACGTGAGGGAGCACAACATGAGGATTTGTCTACGACTTGGGATAATACTCTCGATTATCGTTGGCGTACTCAGCGTAGGACAAATAGCGGCTTCTTCGACCCAAGAGAATCGCCACATCTAGAGGATCCAGATGATAGGTGCCATAGCGGGCGATATTATCGGATCGGTTTACGAGTTTGAGGGAATCAAGAGCAAACAGTTCGATCTGTTCAGTCCGGATTGCTGCTTCACCGATGATACCGTCCTCACCGTCGCATTGGCCGAATCGATCCTAACCGGAAATGACTACACTTCATTGATGAGGGCTTACTATCGGCGTTACCCAGATGCAGGCTACGGAGGCTTATTTCACCAGTGGGCGCGAGCTCACGAAAATCAACCTTACAACAGCTGGGGCAACGGTGCCGCCATGCGAATTAGCTCGGTCGGGTTTGCGTTCGACACGCTAGACGAAGTGCTGGTCCGAGCGGCTGAATATACAGCCGTGACACACAACCACGCGGAGGGGATCAAGGGAGCACAAGCAACGGCCGCGGCAATCTTTCTTGCGAGAACTGGGACCACGAAGGCTGACATCAAGCAATACACTGCCGCAACCTTCCATTATGATTTATCCCGAAGTGTCGATGGGATCAGGCCCACCTACCGGTTTAACGAGTCATGCCAAGGAACGGTTCCTGAAGCGATTGTGTGCTTCCTCGAATCAACGGATTTCGAAGACGCAATCCGAAACGCGATATCGCTTGGAGGAGACAGCGACACGCTAGCTTGCATTACGGGTGGAATTGCACAGGCGTTCTATGGCGTGCCACAAGCGATCGCTGACCGGGCTATGTCGATCTTGGATGAGGATCTTAGGGGGGTGACCGCTCGCTTCATGTCGAGCTACTGCGCCGGTGGGAGGCAGGCGACGGAGTGATCCAGCGGAAACTTGCCAAGACACAGGGGCTGCGGATTCTTCCACGCTGAGCCTGGAGCCAATCCGTGCCACTCGAGCGGAGTCAAACCGTGTGCATGAGCCTTGAGGCAAAGCTAGTACCACCACCCATTGATCTTTTTTGCCTTCTCGCAGTTTCCCTTATTGACATGGCAGCCTGACCCTTGTGAATCGCGAGTCATTCCACGTTGCAAACGCAGCCGATGAGCCACGCCCTGATTCTGTCCACAAACCGTTGATTTGCAGCGGGCGGCGTCATTCCCCGCCACTTGGGTGTTAGACAAGTTTTGCAATCTCCAA
>JBPYDQ010000127.1:0-5867 GCA_051986135.1 Terriglobales bacterium
TGTCTCCCAATCCGGGTGTGGAGTATCGCTCTCGGTCTCGGTCTCCTTGTACTCGCTTTTATTGCTGCCTCCCTTACAACCCGAGGACGGCTGCCGACGGAGCTTCTAGGTTCGCGCCCTCATATTCCGAAATAATCAGCGGCAACGCGGCAACCATAACCTTCTGCGGCAGCCTAGAGCTCACAGTTCGTCCCCGGCCAATCGGTCGCAGCCACCCAACTCCGAGGCAGCCCTGTCGAAGCGTATTGCAGACGCTCGTGAGCGGGGCCCTGAACAACCACCTTGTGTTGAACGCTCATCGGTTGCTTTGGAAGCGTTTCGCTCCCCGTCAATCCGCTATGATGGATGCCTATGGCTACCTACCTGATTACGGGAGTTGCAGGCTTTATCGGATCGTCCCTGGCCAGGGCCGTGCTGGCCGAAGGCGATCAGGTACGCGGTGTCGACAACTTTGCCACCGGCAAATGGGGAAACCTGGCGGAGATAGAGTCTCGCATTGACTTCCGCGAAGCCAATATCCTCGATTTCGAGGCAATCGAGGAAGCTTGCCAGGGGATTGATTTCGTCCTGCATCAGGCGGCGATTCCGTCCGTCCCTAAGTCTGTCCTCGATCCTCTGGGGTCTAACGCCGCCAACGTGGATGGAACTGTGAATGTCTTGGTTGCAGCCAGGAATGCAAAGGTTAAGCGCGTGGTGTATGCAGCCTCCTCTTCCGCCTATGGAGATACGCCAACTCTTCCCAAACATGAAGAGATGATGCCCAATCCAATTTCTCCCTACGCGGTCGCCAAGTTAGCCGGCGAGTACTACATGACCTGCTTCTTTCGCTGCTACGGCCTGGAAACGGTCTCGCTGCGTTACTTCAACATCTTCGGCCCGCGACAGGATCCTTCTTCGCCTTACTCCGGCGTTCTGGCGAAATTCATCACCCAAATGCTGAGAGGCGAACGGCCCAAAATTTTCGGCGACGGCGAACAGAGCCGGGACTTCACCTATGTTGATAACGCTGTCAGCGCAAACCTTCTGGCCTGCCGGGCACCGGCGGCCGAAGTGTGCGGTCGAGTTTTCAATGTTGCGACGGGCCGGCGCGCGAATCTGAAGGAAACCTTCGCCGTGCTCAAAAAGATTATCGGCTTTGAAGGCGATGTGGAATTCGGTCCCGAACGTGCCGGCGACGTCAAACACTCGTTGGCCGATATCTCCAAGAGCGAGAAATCTCTCGCCTATAAGCCTCTGGTTTATTTCGAAGATGGACTGAAGAAGACGGTGGATTGGTATCGGATCGAAACTCCAATGGTCAGCCGTCAGTCATCAGTCGTCAGCTAACCTTTAGAGGGAGGAACCCGCCGCCGGACGGTTTTAAACGCGTTTTCGGGCTGCCTAAACAGGCGGTCAACGGGGATGGTCCTGCTGTTCTCATCAGTGACATACAAGTTCGGTTCGCCCTTCAGCCTGAGTGCGAGGGGAGCCACAAAACAATGCGCATGTCCGTCCCCAGCCGACATTTGGCATGAATAAAATCGAACAGGGTGAACAGCCACTAGCTAGCCCGTATCCGCCACAAAAACATGGTCAGTTGAGTTCCAAGGCTACCGCGGCGGGTAACTCGAAGCGTGTCAGTACGAAGGTATTCGCTCTGTGGGGCCCGGCCATGATGTCAACAGTTCCATCCGGGACGCGGGATGCCGCCCGTCTTGTGTGTGCTGTGCTGACCGAAATGATCGAAAGCAAGCGCCCAGGTTTACCGGGTTTCGCGCAAGACACGGAATCAACGGTTAAACCCGCTTCCAGCGCAAGTACTCTGATGGTCGACGAAGGGCATCACACCCAAGCCGAGTGTCTTCCCGGTACGGGGTTAACTAGATTGCCGTTTGCCCAGCATTTGGCGGCAAACGATCTCGCGGCAAGGCGTGAGGGCGCGATAGCATCTTTACGCGCCGGACGCGACTCTGCTATAACCAGCCTTTCCGGTACAGCTCTTCTGAATCGCACCTCCAAAGCATCCGCCCGCGGACCCGCTCCAGCCTTCGCGCAGCAGGACGCCATGTTCGTCCGGGCCTTCCGAACATTGCGAGGAGCAATCTCGGCGCACGTCTTCCCCGGCGCAACCGTCGCCGTAACCTCGCAAGGAAAGCTGGTGGCGCTCAAGTCGTTCGGACGCTTTACCTTCGATCGGAAATCGTCCGAGGTCACGCCACAAACAATCTTTGATCTCGCCTCAGTGTCCAAGGTAATTGCCACTACGCCGATGGCGATGATCCTCTACGAACGAGGTGATTTGGATTTGGAGATGCCGGTGCGGCATGTCGTGCCAGAATTTGCCGGAGGAGATAGACGCCGGGAAGAAGTCACCATTGGCATGCTGCTCGCCCACTCGTCTGGTCTGCCGGCTTATGAAAAACTCTTCGAGCGAGTCCGTACTCGAGACCAGCTGCTGCGCGCAGCTTACGAATTGCCGCTCGTCGCCCAGCCCGGTTCGGTGGCTGCCTACAGCGACATGGGATTCATTATATTGGGCGAGGCTCTTTCGCGGATTGCGGGTGAGCCTCTGGATCGCTTTTGTCACGCCCGCATCTTCGGCCCATTAGGTATGGCCAGCACCTCGTTCTGCCCCCCGACTGAAAAGCGCGGATCGATTGCGCCCACCGCCGATGATCGCTGGTTTCGTCATCGCATCGTGCAGGGCGATGTGCACGACGAAAATGCGCATGTCTTGGGGGGAGTCGCAGGGCACGCCGGGGTATTCGCCAGCGCCAGAGATGTGGCCACTTTCGCGAGCGCCATGCTGAATGACGATCTTGTGCGCCAGGAAACCGTGTCCCTGTTTACACGGCGCGAGAAAAATCCAGAAGGCACCTCGCGCGCCCTGGGCTGGGATACACCCTCGCAGCCTTCGCAATCCGGAAAATATCTTTCGCCATCTTCCTTCGGACACCTCGGCTACACCGGCACATCGCTCTGGATTGATCCCGAACGCCAGCTCTCGGTGACGCTGCTCACGAACCGCAGCTGGCCTGACAACCGGAACCAAGCTATCCGGCAGGTACGCCCGGCCTTTCATGATCGAATCGTGGAAGCCTTGGAGGATCTGTGAAGCCGCGGCGAAAGAGGCGCGAAAATCTGCAAAACCTGGTGACCGAACAGCCGAATCTCGCCTCCGCGGCCCTAGACCGTAAGTCGGCACTCGAGATTGCCCGCCTGATCAACACCGAAGATGCCAAGGTTGCCGGAGCTGTCCAGAGAGCTTTGCCTCACATCGCACGGGCAATTGACTGGATCGCGGACGCGTTTCGCCGAGGCGGGCGACTAATTTATGTCGGCACCGGCACAAGCGGTCGCATTGCGGCACTGGATGCCGCCGAATGCCCCCCGACCTTCAACACCGACCCTCGCATGGTCGAGTTCATCATCGCCGGTGGGCCAAGGGCCCTGGGCGTGGCCGTGGAGTCCAATGAAGACTCACGCGAAGCTGGAGAGCAAGCGCTAGCCAGGAAGAAACCGGGAAAGAACGATGTTATCGTCGGCATAGCGGCCAGCGGGCGAACTCCGTTTACGGTGGCGGCGCTGGACTATGCTCGCCGCCATCGAGCCCGGACCATCGCCGTGACCTGTAACCGCAATTCCCCACTCGAGAAAGCCGCCGATTTAGCGATTGTGACCGAGGTCGGCCCAGAAGTAGTCGCTGGTTCCACGCGGATGAAGGCGGGAACCGCTCAGAAGATGGTGCTGAACATGCTCTCCACGGGCGCCCTGACTAGGCTGGGTTACGTTTTTGGCAACTTGATGGTCAATGTTCGACCCAGGAATTTGAAACTTCGAGAGCGCGGCATCGGCATCATCCAACGGGTAACCGGGGTACCTCGCCCGACCGCGGAAACGGCTCTGCTCAAGGCGGGAAGTACTGCGGTGGCGCTGGTCATGCTCGGAGCCGGGGTGGATGCGCCTCAAGCGGAACAGGCTCTTGAGGCCTCCCAGCAGAACGTCACGAGCGCCATCAGGGTTGCTGCTGCCGATAAGAGACGATCGGCCAAACGCGGCAAAAGTCGTGTTTCCTGAATTCAAGCTGATGTCCTTCCGAGTTACTTTGGTCTCGCACACCTTATTTCCTTCCCATGTTCCACACGATCTGCCACTACAATGGGACTGCGGGTCGAACGCCCTTCCGGGCCAGGACGGGTAATAAGACTCACGCAGATTGGATGGGACATGGGGCATATCTAAGGAATTATCTCGATATGGACAAGTTTGTAATTCGCGGAGGCAACCCGCTCCTTGGTACCATTCGTGTCAGCGGAGCCAAAAACGCAGCACTTCCCGCAATGGCAGCCGCTCTGCTCACGGAAGAGCCCCTCATTCTCGAAAATATTCCGCAGGTCCGCGATATTGAAACGACGCGCAAGTTGCTGGCCGCGATGGGCGCTGAAGTGGAACTGGGATACGGCCGAGCCTATCACCGTACGACGATTTCCTGCCGAGATCTTGCGTCCCCAGAAGCCTCCTACGAACTTGTAAAGACCATGCGCGCATCGACCCTGGTGCTGGGCCCGCTCGTTGCACGATGCGGCAGGGCCCGCGTTTCTCTACCGGGCGGGTGTGCCATTGGTGCTCGGCCGATCGACCTTCATATCAAAGGGCTGGAGAAGCTGGGCGCAACCATCACTCAGGAACATGGCTACGTGGAAGCGAGCGCACACCGGCTGCGCGGCGCCGAAATCTTTTTCGACAAGATCACGGTAACCGGGACAGAAGATCTGCTTATGGCGGCGACGCTGGCCGATGGCGAGACCGTCATGCGGAATTGCGCTCGCGAGCCGGAAGTTGCCGATCTGGCTGACCTGCTCAACAAAATGGGCGCTCAAATTGAGGGTGCCGGCACCTCTACCCTACGCATTCGTGGAGTCGCCAGGCTGCATGGAGCCAAGCATCGCATCATTCCCGATCGCATCGAGGCCGGAACTTTCATCATCGCCGGTGCACTGACTGGCGGAGACTTAAACGTGGTGGGTTGTGAACCTCGACATTTGCAAGCCATCCTACAGAAGCTGACCGAAGTTGGCGTCAGAGTCCGACACAACGGAGACGCTGTCCGCGTTGTCGGTTACGGTGATCTAAAGGCGGCAGATATTCTGACTGAAGAATATCCTGGGTTTCCCACCGACATGCAGGCTCAGTACATGGCACTCGCGACGCAGGCAGAGGGGTCGTCCATTATCACAGAGAATATTTTCGAGAATCGCTTCATGCACGCGCTTGAGATGGTACGCATGGGGGCGAACATCAAGATCGAAGGCCGTCGTGCCATTGTAAGCGGCAAGACCCCATTAAGCGCCGCTGCCGTACTCGCATCGGATCTGCGTGCTTCCGCTTCGCTGGTTATCGCGGCCTTGGTAGCAGACGGCGAAACGATCATCGACCGGGTCTACCATATTGACCGCGGGTATGAACACATCGAAGAGAAATTGCGCGGCGTAGGCGCGCAGATCCGTCGCATCGGCGAGATGCTGCCGAAGAAGGTGGTAGCGCCGTTGGTCAGGGCCTAGATTGGGCAGATTTCGCACCCCAACGACCTTGTACGGGCGCAAAAAGATTTGGCCATCATCCTTTGTGCGCCTCGGGAGATAACAGTCTTCTCTTACCTATCGACTACCGGGCTGTTGCCATCGCTGATACTTTCGTCCGACTAGCCGAATTTGCTCTTGACCGAAATACTTGCAGCCCCTCGATGGCCTGTCGCCCGTTCATCTTCATTTCCGCAGCCAAAAGACGTTCGCCTGGGGCAACGGGCACGCCCGGTTAAAGGATATGTCTGCTCGAGCTCATCTGCCCTCAGCGACTAGCCGTCTCGGGCCGCGCAGCCTAGCCTTCGA
>JBPYDQ010000128.1:0-9510 GCA_051986135.1 Terriglobales bacterium
TTCCCCAGATCGATTAACCGGCAACGTGGGCTGCAGAAGGGAAACTCAGCGTCGCCACCCTGTACACGCTTCTTACAGGTGGGACAACGCAGCTTGATGGCGCGCTTGGCCATGACTGAGCCTTATACAATCTTTGCTACTAAATCGTAATCGTGAGCTTCCGTGATCTGGCAGCGGTGGAACTCGCCGGGCGCGACGTAGCGACCTTCGGGAATATCATTCACGAAAACCTTGCCATCAATTTCAGGTGCATGCATCTCGGTGCGGCCTTCGAGCAGCAGTTCGGTCTCCTCGGAAGGGCCTTCGAGGAGCAAATCGAATTGTTTGCCGATCAGACTTCTCTTTTTCTCTTTGCTGATCTGTTTTTGAATTTGCATCAGCCGCTTGCGCCTGCCTTCGATCTCTCTCGATGGCAGCTTGCCTTCGAGCGCATAGGCAGCGGCACCCTGCTCGTCGGAATAGGCGAATGTACCCATCCAGTCGAACTGCGCTTCGCGAACGAATGCGCACAGCTCTTCAAGTTCCCGTTCGGTCTCACCTGGGAATCCCACGATGAACGACGTCCGCAGCGTCAGGTTGGGAATCGTGCGCCGCATTCTTTCAATGGAGCGAAGAAACACCTGTCCTCCTCCGCCCCGCTTCATTCTCTTCAGAGCCGATGGGGAAGCGTGCTGCAAAGGAACATCTATGTACGAGCAGATGTTTTCGTGCGCGGCAATGGTTTCTAACAGCTTTCCCGTGATCTTGTTGGGATAGGCATAGAGAAACCTGATCCAGCGAAGCCCTTCGATACCCGCCAGTTTGTCCAAAAGAAGAGCGAGGCCGTCCTTCAACCCCAAGTCTTCACCGTAGCAGGTCGTATCCTGGCCGATAAGCGTGATTTCACGCACACCCGACCGAGCCAGCCGCTCAGCCTCGGCAATGACTGATTCAAAACGCCGCGACCGAAATTTGCCCCGCAGCTGCGGAATGATGCAGAAGCTACAAGGATGGTCGCAACCTTCCGCGATCTTCACGTATGCCGTGTATTTTGGGGTGGCAAGGATTCGCGGGGTGGTTTCGTCGTAAAGGTAATTGGGCAAATCGGCGATAGCTCCATCCCAGGATTCGCGTGAAAAACGGCCCTGAGGCAAGCGTGCCTCAGCCTCTGGCCGCGATTCGAGGATTACAAACGGCGAATCCGGGCGGGCATTTCTTGTGACGCCGGTTGCCGCCAGGATCCCTTCGAGCTCGCCGGTTCCTACTACTGCGTCCACTTCCGGAATATTTTTGCGAATCTCGTCGCGGTAACGTTCGACGAGACAGCCCGCCACCACGAGTTGCTGAGCCTTTCCTTTAGCCTTGAGCCGGGCCATTTCCAGGATCGTATCCACCGACTCGCGTTGTGCACGATCTATGAATGAGCAGGTGTTGACCACGATCACATCAGCATCCTCGGCCTTTGGCGTGAGCTCCGCGCCGGCCCGGGAGAGCAGGCCCATCATCACCTCGCTGTCCACCAGGTTCTTAGGACAACCGAGGCTGACGAAACCTACCTTCCTAGGCCTCGATGCTTCCTTGTTGCTTGGCAAACCGGTGGGAGTTCCTACCGTTGGGGATTTATTCGGCATGCAATCTGTTTATATTTTAACATCCTGCGTTCAGCGGGCCGGTTCCTGGCGAAGCTGCCAGTACGGGCGGTCCGACGGCGCGCTCCCATGGCACCAAATAAGCCAGCAAGGCAGAACTTTAGACCAGATCTCGCGTGTTACCCTACGCTGTAGTCGCAGACAAGCTTCCGTCGGAGGGGAAATGTCCGGAAAGTGCCGCTGGCTAGCCGCGCTAATCGTGCTGACATTGATGGCGACCAGTGCCAGCGCCCAGAAAAATGAACTTGCCGCCGGCGCAGGTGGCAGCCTGATCCCCGATCAGGCCATCCAACCAGGCCCCGTTCCCCTGGCAGACAACTCCGTGCGATTTGGCAAAGGAACTACCTGGGAAGCCAATTATGCCCGGCACCTGCTTAATCATGGTTTCTTTGCCCTGGATGCGGAAGTTCCCGTTGTCGGAACTCCCGACCAGCATTTGACATCGGGAAATGGCGCCGTGCCCCATAACTACTCTTCCATCTTCCTGACCCCGGCTGCGCGAGTGCGCTTCTTTAGTCAGAACGTTTTTCAGTTATGGGTCAGCGGGGGCGGTGGCCTGGGTCATTGGACGATCAGCAACACTCTGGTTTTCGGGGGCATCAATCCAGGTCCAAAAACCAAGAATGGAGCGGTTGTCCAAGGCGGTGTTGGTTTGGACGTGCGACCCTGGAAGCACCTCGGCTTCCGTCTGGCGGCGCGTGATTTTTATTCGGGGGTATTACCTCTGAACGTCAACACCGGAAAAAGCCACCAGCACAACATTGCCATCACCGGGGGAGTGATCTGGAGTTTCTGACTGTGAACCGGTGCCTATGCTTGACCTAAGAGCGTCGTCTTGTGCTGATTGTTTCGTACAGCTCGGGCAGGTGTTTGGCGTCTTCCGATGAGTTCGCAAATCGTGCCTTCTCGTATCGCTCGGTAAATTCTGTTACCGCTTCCTGCAGCTTCCGATCATCAATCGATTTGGCGAACTCGGTCGGTGTTTGTGTGGGCAGTTTGCGCCAACCGCGGTGGGCGATGGTGCGGGTCATGCGCTGGTACCAAATGCCGGCAGCTTTCTGCGGCGCTCGCTCTGGGTGAGCTGCTAGCCGCTGGATGTTGATCATGGATCGAAGGATTCTCGCGTTGAGGCCCAAAAGCAGGAGTACAACCAGGCCGATACCGGCCGAGGCCCAGGTCCTAGGCGCCAACACCATCCCGCGCCGCAGTTGTCGCGCCAATACGAGCAAAGCTTCATAGTGCTGCTGCCACCCATCTCGCGTCCGCTCGAACAACTGGCGCGAGGAGTTTGTCGCTTTTTGTCTTAGCAGTTTTTGGTGCTGAAAATCGTAATTGATAACCCATTCCCGCCAAAAAGACGAGGCGGCATCGATGTAGAGCATGATTCGGCTTGGCCGGCCCTGCTGGCTTGGATCGGCGGCCGGCGTAGGATCGAAGCTGATCCAGCCGTATCCCGGGAAATAGGATTCGACCCAGGAGTGTGCGTTCCACATACGCACAACATATTGTGAGGTGATGTCGTTGAATACTCCCCCGCGGAAGCCATTGACCACACGCGCAGCAATCCCAAGGGAACGCAGCATTACGGCCATGGCGGACGCGAAATATTCGCAATGACCTTGCTTGCGCTCAAACAGAAAGTAAGTGACCGGGTCTTTCGGCACTACACGTCCGAGGTCCAGAGTGTAGCCATAGTGCGTTCTCAGATAGAGCTCGATTTCCGCTGCCCGATCATAGTTGCTTGCCGAGTTAGCGGTAATTTGTTGGGCAAGCCGCTGAACCCGGGGATCCATCTTTGGTAACTGGAGAAGGGCTTTTTCGGCGGGAGAAACGCTGATGGCAACCGCTGTCTCCGCGGATCTTTCTGGATTGAGAAGGTCGCGTTGCATCAGCCGCTTAACATCGGAGCCGGCCTCGTAGATCCCGACCGGGTGCTCGCGGTCGATAGCGTAAAGAGCTCCGCCCGCATCGGTCGTGATCAGGCGGTATCCGCCCTGCAGCCAGAGCGGATGCTGGGCAATAAAGAAAACATTGCTCCCCAGGGGCTCTCGGAGGACGCGATAGTGGATGATTTGCGCCACGGCGCTAGGGTACGCGCCCGGCACGATGAAGCGGCCATCCGGGCCGCGCGGAACGACAATCTGCCTCTCGGTGTTTGACCAGCTCCGCCCATCGAATTGGTTCAGCGCGATCCCCCGCCATAACAGTTCGGAGTAGGCTCCCTTCCGGTCACCGGCAATCTCGATATGCATTACCACTGCGTCCGATTGCTGAATCCGTCCAATTGTCCCGAGTTCCACATGGTCGCTGAATGCAGTGGAGAGCTCTCCCGCGGAGGAATAGGCGCTTAGGTAACCGGCCGAGAGGCGTGGCAGAACAAAAAAGATTGCGCCCGCAATGGTCAGAATAGAAACCACCAGCACTGGCGTCAGGACGGCAAGAGCAACGCCCATTTGCTGTGCCGTCGAAGTACCCGCTGTCTCCCCAGCATGGGTCGTGGCCACTGCGGCCGAGCGTCGCATATCCAGGAGGATGAAGGTGGCTACCGCAGTCAGCAGAAAAGCGGCGAAGCCGATGAGAAACGTGCTGTCCACGGTGAGTACCGATGCGGCGAGCACCAGCCCAAACGCTAGAATGGCGAGGACGACGAAATCCCGGTCACGCCGCGCCGTGAACAGCCGGACCACCATCAATGCGAGCACGAGGTGAACTGTGGCGGCCAGAAAGGTTCCAGAAATCCAGAACAGATCAGCACAGTACCAGCAAGCAAGCATCAGTGTTAAGTAATTGGTCCACGGCTCGGGCAGGATCAGTCTCTTTTGCACTACCAGCAGATATCCGCGCACCGCAAGCGCGGCAATCACCAGCAGAACGCTGACCGGATCAATTTGACCGGTTTGGGCGAGAGTGCCGAAGCCCGCCAGCACCATGAGGTACAGCATCACTTCGAAGTAGCGCTCAATCGCCTTCATCGTGTCCGATTTCATTACCGAAGACATGTGCCCCTATTGTTAGACAGTTCGAGATAGAAAGGAAGAGGCGGCCGAGGCGGCCACAATCGGAGGTCACAACACTTTGTTAGAATGGGGAGGGTCAGGCATCGGTCCCGCGCGACGCATTCCCGCCAACCCCGCCAGGTCCGGAAGGAAGCAACGGTAACGGGCTCTTGCGAGTGCAGTGGGTTGCCGGTGCCTGGCTAATTTTACCGAGCTCCGTTGCGGCAAATTCTTCGCGTCCGTTAGGCGGACGATGGTTTCTCCTGAGAACTCGACACTGCTCCCTGACCTTTGCCAAATTCTGTGATCGTCCGGAAGCTCCTGTCATTCCGGATGCGGGCGGCGATTCCTTCGCACTAGCGCCGGCGCTTCCAGACCGCATGACTCCGTACTCGGGATGGTAAACCGTTCTGCTCCATTCCGGCCAGAGCGCGTTCATATTTGGGGTTGCAAATGGAAGAGTTCACTATGCCGTAAGCCCATCAGCAGCTGGAGCTTTTCATCGGTGGCCGGCCGGATGTCGAGTTGGTACCTGCTGCGCTGTAAGAAACTCCAACCAATCAGTTTTCCATACTAGCTGCGGCAACCATTCCTCCGCCGAGAGCTCTAACGTTCAGGTTCAAAACATGAGGTACATCGCTTGCCGCAGCCCTGCTCGCCAACGCCCCAACATCAATTTTGAATTGAATGGGAACTGAAGGGAGTACCTGGTCATGACAGGCATGCCTTCATCTTCCATCCCGGTCGTCGACCAGTCACCTTAAGTTCGATCGGGAGCCGGCACGGTTTGGCCAGTTCTCGTCGCGCATTTCCTTCTCAAAATTCCGTTTTGTGGCCGTCCGTTATCGAAACGACGTTTACCAGGAGTAGAGAGACTGCCAATCTACAAAGGGTCGAAGCCAGTTCCGCTTGGGCTGCAGTTGGCTGCAAAGACTTCCGCCTCCGATTCAGTTCCGGGGTAAGCTGGGCGGTCGGTGCGGTTCTGAAAGACGCGAAGCGCTAGTTTCTTTGGTAATTTGTGTTTGCTCGCTAGTTGCTGCATTAGACATTCTTCCCTCAATCCTTCAAAATACTTGCTTTCATCCCAGGAGCACTCATTGACACCGGTTCGCGCCAAGATCAGCGCTTTGGGGACCTATGTCCCGCCCCGCCTATTAACCAACAAAGACTTGGAATCGATGGTCGAAACTACGGACCAATGGATTTTGGAGCGGGTAGGCATTCGTGAGCGCCATATCGTAGATAAAGGCATGGCCACCAGCGACCTGGCTGTCGAGGCCGCCAAAAAAGCGCTGGCCGAGCGCGGCATTGAGGCCGGTGATGTGGATGCGATCATCGTTGCGACCGTCACACCGGACATGCTATTCCCCTGTACCGCCTGTCTGGTGCAGCACAAGCTGGGAGCAAAAGCCGTCTGGGGATTCGATCTCAACGGAGCGTGTTCCGCATTCCTTTACGCACTGCAGGTGGGTTCGCAATTCATCTCGACGGGTGCCCACAGCAAAATCTTGGTGATCGGGTCGGACGTGATGTCCTCGATCATTGACTACACCGATCGAGCCACGTGCGTCATCTTCGGCGACGGTGCCGGTGCCGTGATCCTCGAGCCAGCGGAAAATGACGCGATCGGCATGGTTGATTTCATTCACGAGGTGGATGGCTCGGGTGGTTGCTACCTCTACATGCCCGGGGGCGGGAGTCTGCACCCCTCCAGTCACGAGACCGTCGAGAAGAAAATGCATTATGTGCATCAAGATGGGCAGGCAGTCTTCAAATTCGCCGTCCGAAAGCAGACCGAACTCTGCGAGAAGCTGCTCAAACGCAACGGCTTAACCGCGAAAGATATCGATGCGTTCATTCCTCACCAGGCAAACCGGCGCATCATTATGGCTACTGCAGACCGCCTCAGTCTCGCTGCCGATAAGGTCGTGATCAATATCGATCGCTATGGCAATACCACAGCCGGAACCATCCCACTGGCCATGGACACAGCGCGTCAGGAGGGAAGGTTGAAAAAAGGCAGCATGGTGCTGATGGCTTCCGTCGGAGCAGGATTCACCGTGGGGGCCGCTTTGCTACGCTGGGCATTTTAAACGGACCGGGCATCTCGCCTCCGGGCGATCCCCGTCGGGATTTTCCTACGCGATTGACCATGCGGGCTTCAATCCTCGTCGGCTTCGTCCTGCTGGCTCTTCGCTTGGGGGCGTATTTCCTGTAGCCCAGCGCCTTTCAGCTTTTGGTTCAGACTTGGCAGATCGCGGTTTTTGAGTTGATTCCAGCGCTGCGTCACCTCGTCGACATCTTTTTCGATTTTGGCAGACTCTGCCGTCTGCGCCGTCGTTGGACGCGCATCCGCGAGTCCTATCTGTTCATAAAGGGTATTGACTACGCCGTTTACGGTTGAAAGCACCGGTCGACTCGTCGTCGACGCCGGCACCGGGGGATCCATCACTGCTCGAAGTTTCTGCTGAAGCGACTTGATGGCTTCCGCGGTCGCACCGCCCGCATTTTTCGAGGCCCGATCGAGTTGCTCGCGCACCGAACGCGCCTCGAGCAATGCTCCCGCAACCTGATCCATCATGCCTGCGAGCCGCGACTCCAGCTGAAACTGCTGCTCTAGCCCGGCGGCCGGAGTCTTGACGCGCGGATCCATCTTTACCGTCAGCGGCGCGGTGTAACTCTGACCATGGGCGGTGAGGCGCACCAGGTACTGGCCGGGTAGGACCAGAGGCCCCAGGGGCACGCGCGGCGTGTCATGGGGAACGGCGGCGATAGGGTAATCGCGGCGGCTGGAAACAGGGGCGGGGTACCGCAGGTCCCACGCCCAGCGATGCATTCCGGAGCCGGTTGAAAGCGCATGGAACGATCGAACCCAGTAGGTCGGGATTACCTGCCGCTGCAACTGCTCGGAGCTGAGTTCGGGTTGATCGCTGCTCGAATATTTGCGGACCAGCTTGCCTTGCGCATCGAGAATCTCCAGCGTGACCGGTCCAGATGTGGAACTATCCAAAGCATAGTCGATAACTGCTCCCTCGGGCGGATTCTGACCGGCTGGTTCATCCGGCGGGAGCGGCGTGTCCGTGTTGGTGTCACGGCGGATACGGTACGCCGCTGCTGGATGGAAAAGATAGGCTTTCGCTGTCGCAACCGACTGGCTTAATTGCCGCAGCACACCGATGTCGTCGAGAATCCAGAAAGAACGCCCATGTGTGCTGACGATCAGGTCATTTTCCTGAATCCATAGATCGCGCATTGCAGTGTGCGGCAGATTCAGTTGCAGGGCTTGCCAGTGGTCGCCATCGTCAAACGACACCCACACCGCGTTTTCAGTTCCTGCAAAAAGCAAGCCTTTGCGCACCGGATCTTCACGAACAGTGTCGGCCGGACCTTCAGGAAGTCCATTCGTGATCAGCTGCCATCTCTTGCCACCATCGTGCGTGCGGTAGATATAGGGATGCTGGTCATCAATGCGGAAGCGGCTGACGCTGGCATAGGCAGTCTGCTCATCGAAATGCGAAGCTTGAATCTGTGTGACCTTGCTCCACGGCGTCAACTCCGGAGGGGTAATGTTTGTCCAGTTCTTGCCGGCATTGCGGGTAATCCAGATGAGACCGTCATCGGTTCCGGCCCACAGCGTGTTCATGTTCTGAAACGACGCGGCGAGCGAATAGATTACACCCCTTTGCTGGTCTGCGCCTTGGGGCACAAGCGCCCCCACACTGGCGGGAACGCCGGGATTGGGGCGGGTCAGATCCGGGCTCATGGTCTGCCACGAGTTGCCGCCATCGATCGTTTTAAAAAGCACATTGGCCGCGTAGTAGAGCGTATGGGGATCCAAAGGCGAAAACAGGATCGGCTGGGTGCGATCGGCCCGGTACTTGTGATCGCGCACCGGAATTGGTGTGACGTTCTGCACCTGGCCAGTCGACCAGTGGAATTTGGAGACCTCGGTGCGGCCGGCACCGAAAATGATATCGGGGTCGAGCGGATCGGGCGCCACGTAGCCGTATTCAATGGTTCCGACCGGATGCCAGTCGCGAAAGGTGATCTGGCCATCATTGCCGCGACTCAGGATGCACACCGATCCGCTTTCCTGCTGCCCGGCGCACACACGGTAGGGAAACGTGTAGGTGGTGGAAACGTGATAGAGCTGCGCCGTGGGCTGGTTGTACCACGAGCTCCAGCTGGCGCCGCCGTTTACAGTCACTACGGCGCCTTGATCGCCGACCACGATCAGAATATTCCCGTCCTTCGGGTTGATCCACAGGTTTTGATAGTCATCGCCGCCGGGCGCGCCCCGGAAACTCGTCCAGGTCTTGCCCCCATCGCTGGAACGCACCACCACCAAGCTGGCGGTGTACACGATATCTGGGTTCGTGGGATCAGCTCGCGGAATCGGCAGATCCCCGCCGCCGATCCGCATCCCAGGCCGCGGATCAGTTGTGACCCTATACCAAGTTTCGCCGGCATCATCGGATCGGTAAAAACCTAAACCAGCGCCCGAAGCGTAGTCGCCTTTCTCGGTCGTTCCCAGGGTTGCATATAGACGTTTCGGCTCGCTGGGCGAGATGGCCACGTTGATTTGCGTAAGATTCTGCGGAAGTCCATTGTGCAATTGCCGCCATGTGGCACCGCCATCGGTGGACTTGAAGAGACCACCTCCGGTGCCATCGAAGATGTTGTTGTCCTCCCAAGGTCCTTCGCGAGCTTCCCAAAGACTCGCGTACAGAACATCCGGATTCGCAGGATCGATCGCAATGTCGGAGGCGCCTGTGTTCGGATCCTTGTAGAGGACTTTTTGCCAGGTCTGTCCGCCATCGGTTGAACGAAAAATACCCCGCTGCTCGCTGGGACCATAAGGATGGCCGAGAACCGCCGCAAACAGC
>JBPYDQ010000129.1:0-3526 GCA_051986135.1 Terriglobales bacterium
GCTGCGGGATGGGAAGGGCGGCTGCTGAAGAGAACAGTTACTCCTATCAGCTCTTAGAGCTATCCATGGCCAGGAATAGGTTGTTCAGGGCTTCCGCCAAAGTGGGGTGCGCGAAAACGCCATCGCGGAGAGAGGTGTAAGGCAACTTGCCCAGCATGGCAATCTCCAGCGCGGCCATCACTTCACCCCCCTCCAGGCCGAGGACCGCCGCACCCAGGATCTGGTTAGTTTCCCTATCCACGATCGCTTTCATCAAGCCACGTGTTTCATCGACCTCAAGGGCACGGGCGACGTCGGTCATTGGCAGCTTCGCGACCCGAATGTTACGCTTTTGCGCACGGGCCTCGGTTTCGGTCAGACCGACCCGCCCCAGTTGCGGGTCGATAAAGATCGCATAGGGCACCAGGCGATTCCGAATTGAGGCTGCCTGGTTTTCAAGCAGGTTTGCCCGGATGATTCGAAAATCGTCGTAAGAGATGTGGGTAAACGCCGGCCCGCCTTTGATATCACCAAGTGCGTATACCCCAGCGGCGGTAGTTTCGAGTCGATCGTTGACTTTAATGAAACCACGATCGTTGGTTTGAATCCCCGCTGCGGCAAGGTTCAGAGAGTCCGAATTTGGCACTCGTCCGGTCGCGACCAGCAGATGTGAACCGATCAGCGTCGTCAGCCCGCTGTCCTCTCGGACTTCCAAACGAATGGTCGTATCAGAGCGGCTTACGCGAGTGGCGTGAGCGTTTACGAGGATTGTGACGCCGTCCTCGCGTAGAATCTTGGCAATCTCGGCTGCGATGTCGGGATCCTCGCGAGTGAGCAACTGGCCGGCGGATTGAACAATGCTCACGCGGCTGCCGAAGCGCCGGAAAAGTTGTCCAAACTCCACACCGATGTAGCCGCCACCCAGGATCAACAGATGTTCGGGAACGGTGTCGAGTTCCATGATGGAGGTGTTATCCAGAAATGGAACCTCATTCAATCCATCCAATTTGGGCTGCGATGCCCGCGTGCCCGCGTTGATGAAGATATTCTTGGCGGAGGTGATTTGCTGGCTGCCGTCCTTCATGCGCACTTCGATGGACTTTGGACCTAAAAAGCGAGCGTTGCCGACGATCAGTTCGAGGTTTCGAGTATGCTCGATGCGCGCCTGACTGCGGTTGCGAAACTTGTCTACGATGTCGCGTTTACGCTGCCGGACTTTTTTGAGATCGATGTGGATTGGGCCGGTATCGATTCCATAGTCGGCAGCGCGGCGTGTCAGGTAGGCGACTCGGCCGCTTGCCACCATCGTTTTTGTAGGAGTGCATCCCTCGTTGATGCAGGTGCCACCGACGTGTTTGCGCTCGATGAGGATGGTACGCATTCCAGCCTGCCCCAGAGCGAGCGACAGAGGCGTGCCACCCTGCCCTGAGCCAATCACGACTGCGTCATACTGCTGCGAGAGGGTCATAGCGTGCACCTGTTTGCTCCAACCATCGGAAGAACAACGCTCCGATTTGTGGAGGAAGTAGGCTTTTCAGCATCCCGATGTGAGCACGGTCCCAAAAAGAATTGCGATCAAATCCCGAGGGATGGTTACCACGAAATCCGCAATGTGAAGCGCCCGACTGGCTCCGCCAACTGCGGATCAGCCGGACGCAGGAATCTGCGCCAGCCGCTCGCGGAAGTATTGCTTCCAGCTTGGAGGCAAGGCTGCGACTCCGAGCGCACGCTGCACCCGGGTCACGTCGGCAGCGCTATACCTCTTTTCCACATACAAGCGAGTAATCTCGGCCGCTGGAATGCCGTCTGGATGCTGATTTATTAGCGACATTTCATCACCGGCACCGACTTTTCCCTCGCGAGAAACGGCGAGGTAGAAACCGGTTCGGCGGCTCTCCAGGAACCGCTTCACCATGTCGTCGTTTTCAAATCTGATCCCGAGTTTGTAACAAGGAAGGCGAGGCTGGGTCACGACCACTTCCGCTGAACCCACCGAGAATCGATCACCGAGATGAACTGACTCTTCCGAGAAATCATCGACCGTGAAGTTTTCCCCAAACATGGCTATTGGCAAGTCGGGTTGAGGCAATTCTGTTTTCCAGTATTCATAGTGTCTGAGGGGATAGCAGTAGACGGCTTTGTATTCTCCTCCGTGGACGGCGAGGTCCGCCTGGCGGTCACCATCTAAATTAAGCTTGCGCAATACTATGCGCCCTTCGACGGGTTGCTTGAAGATTCCCGTAGTGACAATTCTTCCACGCCACGTCACTTCACGAGGAAGCCCTGTGTTTACCGAGATCAGCTTCAATTACCCCGTCCTAGTTCGTCACGTTTCCGTTGAGCCGGCTCATCGAACAGTATATCGGGTCTACTCACCCAAAATGTTGCTCCACCGCGAGATCTCGCGCGACCCAATCGCCTGCCTGGATTTGATGCTTGTATCGAACAATTGTGAGTTGGGATAGAATTAAAAAATTCCGACCGCTCGTCTACCCTCTGGCAAGCAAAATTTCTTGAACGGAGGATCGGAATGCGACTTTAGCAACGATGGTGCTTCTACTCGCTCTGAGTGGTTTTGCCGTGCCTCAAAGAGAACCAAAGGAAGATGTACCAGCCGAAATACAGCGTGCCCATGAAGCTTTGGAGAATGCCAAGAACGAGCTAGATCATGCGGGACAGGAGTGGGGTGGCCATCGGGTTGCTGCCATTCACCACGTCGATGCCGCGCTAGGGGAAATTAGAAGTGCCGAGAACTGGGCAAAACAGCACCACGAGTTGCATCACTAGACTGAACTAGATAAAAGCCCACTCTCTCAAGCAGCCTGCGCGAGAGAGTGGGCTCGTGTTGTCACACTCGTCTTGGGAGCAGTGGGGAGGTTTGACGATTTTCCGACTGCGCTAAGGCCACTGCCGCTTGACTTGTGATATTGAGCTGCATCCCTCTTGAGAACCGCCCTTTCTAATCAGCGAAAGCTGGCTGTAGCACCGACCAAACCGCACGAATGGAAATCTCTGCACGAGTGGCTTTAAGCTGCCTGAGCGGCAGCCGTACCTCCGCTCGTTCGTGAAAAAACATGCAGCGAGTTTTCCTTTGATCGAGTTTTGGACTTGGATCAAACGAGGAGAGGAGAACTGGCAAGGCAGAGTATGCGACACAGCGAAGAACAGATCCTCGTCATCCTGAAGCAAGGCGAAGCAGGATTGACTATCACGGAGTGATGCCGACAGCACGGGATCACAGAGCAGGTCGGCAAGGCGAGTCATCGCTCCATCCACCGCGCCCATGCAGTTCATCCTCAGAGCGAGCCGGGAACACGCCAGTCGCTCCGCTAAACACTCAAACCGTAGAGCCCGACGAGGCTAGGGTGATAAGGTACACCCAATCGGTAAGAAGCCAGGGACAAAGAACCCAGAACATAGCAGGGACCAGACAAGGACCCTACAAGGCATCGGCGAAGGCGACGATTTGACTCTAAGGCGGCAAGCAGCGATTACATTGTGAGGACAGCGCGGAACCGGACCTTGCCTTCCGCAACGCGCTCGTAAG
>JBPYDQ010000130.1:0-5963 GCA_051986135.1 Terriglobales bacterium
CGCCGAAAGCTGCGTCTCTATAGGGGAGCTGCTAAACTCAGTCTTTGACTACCAGCAGAGGTCGCATGCGAGCTTTTGTTCTGTTTGTTATCGTCGTAGGTATGGCAAGCAGCGTTCTTTCCCAAACCCTTCCCACGCCACAAGCCGTTACAGACCCGAAGCAGATTTCGAGCAAGCCCGACGCGCAAGTCGAAAAGAATCTGAGCATCGAGAAGCTGTATATGACACGAGCGATCGGGGACACGACCTGGTCGCCGGACGGCAAGACGGTCGCCTTCATTTCGAACATGAGTGGCCGGAATAATCTCTGGCTGGTTTCTGCAGAAAGTGGATGGCCGACGCAGCTGACCATCAGCCATCAGAGGCAGGCGCAACCCACGTGGTCGCCCGATGGCAAGTGGATCGCCTATCAGTCCGATTACGACGGCGATGAGCAGTGGGACATCTTCCTGGTTTCGCCGAAAACGGGACAGGTCGTGAACCTGACTAACACCCGGGAGATCTCCGAGTTATCGCCGACCTGGTCTCCGGACGGGCGATTTCTGGCTTACATGGTGAAACCCAAGACGTCATCGAGCTACGAAATCGATGTTTACGACATGTTGATGCGCGGCGTGAAACATATCACTACGGGCGCGCCGAAGGACAAAAGCAATGTCGGTCCGATCTGGTCGAAAGACGGGAAATTGATCGCCTACACCGAGACGCAGGCGAAGGGAACTGACTCGAACATCCTGGTTCGAGATGTAGCGGCGGGGCAGAGCACTCTCGTGACGCCCCATACCGGCGAGAGTCTTTATTCGGCAAATGATTTCTCGCCGGATGGCAAACATTTGCTCATCACGTCGAATGCGGGCAATGGGTACGACAATGTTGGTCTGTTGAATGTTGCGACAAAGAAGATCACCTGGTTGACGCGTGACAAGTGGGAGATCAGCGGAGGCAGCTTCTCCCCCGACGGCAAGGTGGTTACCTGGATGGCCAATGTCGATGGGAACACCGACATTTTTACTCACGATCTGGCAACTAAAAAAACCACAGTATTGGCGCTGCCGAGCGGCGTCAACTCGCTCGGCGGTTCGGGGACGGCTTTCACCCGAGATGGATCACGACTGCTTTACTATCACAATGGTCCCAACGCGCCGAATGATGTCTGGGTTTACGACCTCGCGAGCGGGAAGTCGCGGCAGCTGACCCAATCGCTGGTGGGGGGAGTGCGCAGGGAAGACATGGTTCAGCCCTTCCTGGTGCACTATCCCAGCCATGACGGCAAGTGGACCATATCAGCGTTCGTCTATGTACCCTACAACCTGCCCCGGCAGCCGATCAGTCCGGCAATTGTGTTAGTTCATGGTGGCCCCACATCTCAAACCGTCAACTCGTTCAACCGATTCGTGCAGTACATGGCGAATCAGGGATATCTGGTGATTGCGCCGAACTACCGCGGTTCGACCGGTTACGGCAGGGAATTCCAGCGTGCGAATTTATTCGACATGGGCGGCGGCGACTTGCAGGATGTGCTTGCCGCGGCCGATTGGATGAAGCAGACCGGGTACGTCGATCCCAAGAAACTTATCTTGATGGGCGGCAGCTATGGCGGGTACATGACCATGATGGGCGTTGCCAAGGCACCCGATGTCTGGGCAGCAGCCGTGCCCATTGTGCCGTTCGTCAACTGGTTCACGGAAATGCAGAATGAAGATCCGGAGCTGCAACAATCGGATCTTGCGACCATGGGCGATCCAGAGAAGAATAAAACGCTCTTCGACGACCGCTCACCGATCAACTTTATAGATCAGGTAAAAGCTCCGTTATTGCTGCTGGCGGGCGGGAACGATCCACGCTGTCCTCATGAAGAATCGAAGCAGGTGGTAGACGCAATTAAGAAGAGCGGCGGCGTGGTGGAATACAAACTCTATGAAAATGAGGGGCATGGCTTTTCCAAGGTGGAGAATCAGATTGATGCTTACCAGCGCGCAGCGGAGTTTCTGAAAGCACATGTTCCGCCTGCCGATTGCGGCTGCTCCTTGAATGAGTAGCAGTCGAGCAACGGGCGATGCCCAAGTTGTTCGGGTTTGAATTTGACCTGACGGACCGAGCCTCACAGTCCGAATATCTCGCGGCAGTTCAAGTAGCCCAGCAGCCCGACGGATCGAGGGTGGCCAACCGTGGTCGACTTCAGTACCCACCGAAGTGCCTCTGACTCGGCATTCAGGGTCTCGACGATCGGATCTACATCTTCTACCGGCCGCCCGATTGAATGTCTTCAGGGACCTCCCGATTGGAATTTCGATGCTGAATGAGGCTTGAGGAAGTGTGCTTCACCTCGAGTGGACAGGCGCCACAGTTAGCTGCTCTCGACGGGTGAAGGTGAGCGCTCCATCGCACCCACGCTGCCAACGATAGCGCGAGTCAGGCCGGGAATTGTGTATTCCGAGGCCTCGATGTCGGCGCGCAGATTGAACTCGCGCAAGGTGGCAGAGGTGACCGGCCCGATAGAGGCAAGTTTTACTCCCTCCAGACCTTGGGTTTCTCCCAGCAAGTCCACGAAGTTTCTCACGCTCGAGGAACTGGTGAACGCGATCAAGTGCGGACGGCGCTTGTGGTTTCTGATGGCTGAACGCAAGCGGGCTCGGGACGATTCAGGAATCACCGTTCGATAGGCTTCGACGACCGTAACTTGCGCGCTCATTTTTCTCAGTTCACGCGGGATGACATCGCGGGCGACCCCGGCTCGCACCAGGAGCACTCGTTTGCCTCCGACCCGGGGGCTGAGGGTGCGGACTACAGACTCGGCCACGTATTCTTCCGGAACCGCGTTGACGGTCAGGCCGTGCGTTTGGATGGCTTTCTTTGTAGCGGGACCGATGGCCGCGATTTCGAGATGGCGCAGGCTGCGCCTGCTGATGCGGAGTTTCTTCAGGCGGTGCCACATCGCCTCCACTCCATTGACGCTGGTGAGAATTAGCCAGTCATAGGCGGAGATGCTGCGCAAAGCGCCATCGAGAGGCCGAAATGAATGAGGCTTACGGATTTCAATGAACGGGATTTCCAGAATCTCGGCGCCGAGATTGTGAAGGCCAGAGGACAGGGCACTAGCCTGATGACGAGCCCGGCCAACCAGGATGCGGTAGCCGGCGAGGGGCTGCGATTTCGTTGCCAGCGGGGTCATTAGCTGTCTCGTGTGATCGCGGCTTTCTGTTCTTTCCGGTCGGCTACCCTGGGCTTATGCCCCGGGCTTATTCATTCCCCACAGCTGCTTTTTTGGCAGACTCCCAGAAATGATTCCTGGATAAGGGCAATTCCAGGTTTCTCTTGTCACCGACCGTAGGAAGAAACCTCCGCGCAATTTGCGTCCGGCTATGGCTGTTGGGGAGCGGCCACGGGTTGACGATAGACTTCCTGTAGGATCTGGTCGGCTCCCCGGCGCAGCAGAGAATCGCCGGTCTCGGTGCCAAGTTTTTCAGGGTCAATGCCGTCGCGTGCTTCACGTAAAACCCGGGAACCGTCAGGGTTGGCGACTACTCCCTCCAGGTGAAGGCGGTCGCCGCGAACTTCGGCGAACGAGCCGATGGGAACTTGGCATCCGCCCCCCAGTTTATTCAGCAAGGCACGTTCGCAGCTGGTCGTTGCACGGGCTTGGCGATCATCGAGAAATGCCAGGTGTTGGCTAGTCCGAGTGTCACCCAAACGGGTTTCGATTGCCAGCGCCCCTTGCCCGGCTGCAGGGCACATTATTTCAGCTGGAATGACTTGCTTTACCAGCGCAGTTAGCCCCAAACGTGTCACTCCAGCGGCTGCCAGAATGATGGCGTCGTATTCTCCCGACTCCAATTTTCGCAGGCGGGTATCCACGTTTCCGCGGAGCGGTTGGATATCCAAGTCAGGGCGAAACGCCTTAAGCTGCGCTTGGCGACGAAGACTGCTGGTGCCTACCCGGGCGCGTTCTAGCAAATCGTCAATGCTGGAACAGTGCATGGAAACGAAAACATCAAGCGGGTTTTCCCGCTTCGTAATCGCCGCGATCTCGAATCCAGGCGGCCCTTCGGTCGGCAGGTCCTTCAGGCTGTGAACGGCAAGATCAACATGGCGGGCGGCCAGTGCCTCTTCAATTTCTTTGGTGAACATCCCCTTTGTCCCGACCCTGGCGAGCGCCACGTCAGTCATTTTGTCCCCGGTGGTTTGGATAACTTCGAGTTCAACTTGATGACCGCGCTGGCGCAGCAAGCGGGCAATGTGATTGGCCTGCCACAGAGCCAGTTGTGATCCGCGGGAACCAATCCTCAGGTGCGCCATTCAGCTCTTCGCCCCCGGGTCACTACCGGCTGCGCGGGATTTGCTCTGAGGCTTGGTCTCCTGCAAATTGAATAAGCGTCGAATGAGATCGATGACCGTAGTCGCTTCCGGATCCGATGCCGCAACTTTCAGAGTAGTGATCGGAGTATGCAAGACCTTATTGATGATGCCCTTGGTGAGCGCTTCAACCGCCAATTCCTGCTCCGGATCCAGTTCTCCCAGTCGTCCCCGCACGCGATCGATCTCGGCTTGGCGAATGGTCTCAAGATGGTCTTGCAAGCTAACGATCGTAGGCACTACGTCAAGGCTCTGCAGGCGCGTCTCGAATCGCTGGACTTCCACATTGATGATGGCTTCGGCGCGCTCGGCTTCCTTCTTGCGATCGGCGACGTGGGTGGCGACAGCTTGCTGCAGGTCGTCTATGTCGTAGACGAATATGCCGTCGAGCTTGTTCACTTCCGCGTCCACGTCGCGCGGGACGGCGATGTCAATGAAGAACATCGGCCGGTTGCGTCGGCGGGCCAGGAACCTCTCAGCATGCTGACGGCGGAAAATGGCGCGCGGGGCGCCGGTCGAAGTAATGACGATATCGCAGCGGTCGCAGTTGTCGTAAAGCTTATCGAAGGGAATCACCTCGCCATTGAACCGGCTGGCAAGGACTCGGGCGCGATCGTAAGTGCGGTTGGAGACAAAGATCGTGCCCGCGCCATGCGCCAGCAAGTGGCGGGCAGCGAGCTCACTCATCTTACCCGCGCCCACGAGCAAGACATGCTTGCCGTGAAGAGATCCGAAGATCTTCTTGGCTAGCTCGACGGCCACCGAAGCGATCGATACGGAGGACGACCCGACTGCCGTTTCGCTGCGCACGCGCTTAGCGACGGCAAACGCACGGCTCAGCAGGGAATCAAGCTGTGATTGCACTGCCCCGACGGCGCGAGCTAAGGCATAAGCCTCTTTCACCTGCCCGACTATTTGCGGCTCCCCGACCACCATGGAATCCAGACTGGAGGTGACCCGAAACACGTGCCGGACCGCCTCCCGCGATCGGTATTCGTAAAAGTGCTGATCGAAGTCGGCGGGATCTACCTGAAAATAGTCGCGGATGAACCCCCTCAGGTCGGCACTTCCGTTGCTGGTTTTGGCCAGCAGCTCGACTCGGTTGCAGGTGCTCAAAATCATACCCTCTTCAATTCCGGGATGCGCGACGAGCCTCTTGCAAGCTTCGGGCAAGCGCGATTCGGGCAGGGCCAGGCGTTCCCTCACCTCGACCGGCGCGGTTTTGTGATTGACGCCGATGAGCTGGAAATTCATGAAATGAACCTGTGAATGCTGCTGAAGTAATTGGCAGCCCAGGCAACGATTGCTGCGACAAATGTTCCCGCCGCCAAATAGGCGGCGCGCCGACCTCGCCAACCGGAGTTCCATCGCATGTACAACATGATCATGTACACCGCCCACATCAGCAGCGATAAGGTTACCTTGGGGTCCAGGAAATTCATGCGGCCGTAGGTGGTCTCCGCAACCACTACGCCGGCGATCAAACCTAAGGTCATGAAAGGAAAACCCAACAGTAAGGAGCGATACCCGATCTCGTCGATAGTCTCTAGAGCGGGGAGCCGAGAGAAAATCTCGCTTGCTTTCATCGCCTTCAGGGCGCGTTCCTGCAC
>JBPYDQ010000131.1:0-4469 GCA_051986135.1 Terriglobales bacterium
GAGGAACGCTACAAGTCTGCCCGGCGCGACCGGGAAAAGGCATTCGCTGAAGCGCCGAGCCCGTCGGTGATGATGCATTAGCCATTAAGCATCGGATGCCAGCCCTACTTCGAGCGGCGCGGAGAAATCGATGCTCTCTTCAAAGTCGTGGCCGCAGGCCTCGCAAGTCCAGCCGTGACGGACGCAGCCGGTGGACAGATACTCCGACCACTCTGGTGCAATTATATGAGCACCACATTGGGCGCAGGGTCGCCCGAATGATGTCGGCACTATGGGACGCTCCGTCACCTCCCCGACCCCTCGCTTAAGCTGACGCTACGAATGGTGCACATGGTAGGCACTGAGGTCCCAATCTTCAACCGCTCGCGCGATGAGGAACACTTTCGGTAGCGCGGAATTGAACGCTTTGGGATGTTCAGCCAGGAGATTTCCAATGGACAAGCGCGTTGTAGCGATCACCACATCCGCCGCCTTGATGGTACATGCGCCGCCTCGTCCGCTCGTGCTCAGTCCCCAGCGACGCAACAGCCTAGCGAACAGCAACAGCAACAGCAGACTGAGTCGGGCGGTGCAGGGCCGGGGCCGAGCGGGTTGATGGGTCGTCGTCGCATGATGGGCCAAGGAAGAATGATGAGAGGCACGATGCCGCTGCGCATCATCTTTGCCCTCATGGACACCGATGGTGACGAGACGATCTCGTTGCAGGAATGGCAGGCGGCCCACGAACGAATTTTCAAGGCGATGGACGTCAATAAGGACGGTCGTCTTACCCCGGACGAGATACGCGCCTTCATGACCGGCCAAACTAGAACGGGCCCGCAGCAATAGCCCGACGGTCAATCGATGTGAGTTGAGGACGTTTTTCTTCTCGCCGACGCCTGCGGATCTGATTGCCGCTCGTCGCTTGGGGTGCGCGCACGACTCTTTAACTGAAGATTATGACGGCCCCAACCTCTTCAGCTGGTGGGGGTTTTCAAAGGTTGGGGCCGCACACTCTCAGAGCCAACTGAGAGAGCAGCCCCAGCTTATAGAGCGATTTTATGTCCGTGGTGTGAAACGCACATGACACATAAAAAGTGCAAGAGCCGCACGTGAGTTTCAGGCACGCTTAATGGTAAAAAAAATTTCATTCGGTTAAGTTAATTTTGGGTTGTAAGTAGCCCAACGTGCCTTTGACCAAGACTATTACCAAAAACAAATTGCGCTCTTGTCGCGGGAGTTGGCTGAGGCGCGCTATGAGCTTGCTAAGCGCGACCGGGAAAAGGCTTTCGCGGTCGCGCCCAGCCCGTCAACGATGATCCATTAATTTGTCGCGCTCAGATTTCCCGGCTGATCCGTTCACGGCTTCGGCGCTGGCGTCGTTGGCTTCACTGACTTCGCTGGCTTCGCTGCATTATGCAGCTTCTTACCAGTTATCGGATGGTGCGCAGCCGACATATGCAGCTTCTTACCAGTTACCGGATGATGCGTGGTAGCGGCCGCAACTGCGGATATGGGGAGCAAGAAAAGTGCTGCGACTAAGATGATACGCATTTGGGATCTCCTTTGCCCCTCGATTAACGATTATGACCCCCGCAATATGAACTTGGACTGAACGGCTCGGCCATTATTCTGATCAGCCAATCAACCCAGACCGCTAATTGCGCCGACATCCGCTCGATCACAAAAAAGCCACCGGCCCCATCACTCGACCGCACTCGACGCGCCGCGAAACTCTGCCGCACTCGACGCGCGACGAAAGCTCGGCGTATTATTAGAGCCGGGGCAACGTGACTCAGCACGGGATCGAGAGTGATGCTCAGCTTCAGCGATGAAGAACTAGATACACTTACCGAATTGGCCGCGCCAATACCGCAGGAAATACGCGCCGACTTTTTGCAGCTAGTGGCGAGCCGGATCGAGGGATGTTCTGCTGAGGCACGCGGTCCCGGTCTGGTTCATCGTATTGCGGCAGAGGCGCAACTCGATTTTCTGAAACGTTAGCTTTCGTACCGTGACGAGTACAAAATGGCCGCGAGTGGACGGAGGATACCACCCGCGGCCGATTCTCATTGTCCAAAGAAACGCTATCAAACGTTCAACTCGCCAGCACACCGGCGTAAAGCTTCAACGGTACAGAAAGGCCGCCACGCTGGCGGCCTTTCTATTTGACTAGCTTGCGAGTTCCTATGGCCGCCCCATAGGCTGTTTCGCGGCCCCGCCGCCCGCGCCGGGTGCCGTCGCCCCTGCGCCCGCGGCGGGTGCCGTCGGCGCAGTCCTTGGTGCAGCCTGCATGTGCAGCGGTTTCGCCCGTTTCGACTTAGCGTGGTGCTTCAAGCGATAGTCGGTGGCGACGCCGCGATTGTAGCCTGCACTGCCACCGCCGTTGGCCGACGAGCCATAATTAGCCGCCAAGGTTTGCGTGGTAGCAGCTGCAACTATCGGGAGCGAAAAAAGTGCTGCGATTGTAATGATACGCATTTGTCATCTCCTTTGCCCCTCGATCAACGATTATGACTCTACGTGGCCTGAAGGCCTAACGGTTCTCAAAGTCCGGTCCCCTCTAAATCCCGCTAACCCTTGCGGTATCGGCATACCTAGTTTGACGGAACACCCACCCCGGCTACCGGACTTAAGGAGGGATATTGGCCCCGATGACTGGGAAGCCCTCCCTTTCCCCCACGCCATCGGAGCCACTTTGCCGAGGTCGCGGCCGGGTAGGCGAACCCCCGGCCGAACCTCGGACAAGAACGGCCACGGGTGCGTTAACGAGAGCCAAGCGCGCCCGTGGTCCGTTTATAATTGATCGTTTTTCAATTATCGTTTTACCCGCAGCTCGGGCGGAGCACGGAACAAACAAAATCAGTGCTAACAAAATGGCCGCGGGTGGATAGAGATACCACCCACGGCCAAGTTCCTTCGTTCAAAAGACGCTACCAACGTTCAACTCTGCCAGCACTCCGGCCGGTTCCGAAGTCAAGTTTCAAGTTCGAAGTTCCAAGTTCAAACAGTGTATCTGAAGTTTACTTATATCAGACTATAGTTTATCTGAAGTTTACATACCTTAAGTCTAGATTGACCTCCTAAAATTGGGTCGTAAAAATTGAGGATTGGGTGAGTGGTTCCTTGTCCAGTTTCGCAAATGAGGAGACTAAATATGAGTAAGAGGTTGAGATTTGCTTTCATCGCTGCCGTGTTGGCAATGATTGGTGGCATGAGCTCACCAGTGCTGGCAGCGTACTATGACTCTCCGTCGTTCACCGGTGGCGGCAGCAACGGCTACAACGCTTATCAGGCGAGAGACAGCGATTGACGCTGAAGGCGTGCGCGAACGCTTCAAGGCGGGTTTCGGCCCGCCTTTTTCTATGCGGACCCCCTGCAGCAGATGAGGCCACCAGGAAATCGGCTCGATCCACTCATGGAAGAATCAGAGATGGACATCGAGGTGCCTCCAACAGTATCGCAATGCTGGAGGTTCGCCGCAGGGGGTGATTGCTTGGTTCGCGAACTATCTTGAACATATGATCCGGGCTCAACCGAAAAAGGTACGCGACGAAATAAAAACTGCTATCCACGAACGGATATGCAATGTGGATGATGATTGATGCCGGTCCTTCCTGACCGCAATAAGCGGCGAGCGTTTTTCTTCGGCCGGCAAAGCGGCATTCGTGCGAGTGGCGAGACGCTCGAACAATTACAGGAGTTGCTACGGCGCGAGAAGGAGCAGCGTGCCTTCGATCACCGCTACTACCAAGAGCAAATTGGGCTCTTGTCGAGAGAGTTGGCCGAGGCGCGCTATGAGATTGCTAAGCGTGATAGGGAAGCCGCATTTGCTTGTGCGCCGAGCCCGTCAGGGATGGTGCATTAGGTTGCTTGATTATTGGAGCGGGCGGCAGGAATCGAACCCACGACATTCAGCTTGGAAGCTGAAGTTCTACCACTGAACTACGCCCGCGCCTTACGCCAGAACACTCAGTGCTGACAAAAATGGCCGCAAGTGAATAGGGAAACACCCGCGGCCGAGTTCCATTGTTCAGTAGACACTTACCAAGCGTTCAACTCGCCAGCACACCGGCCGGTTCCAGAAGGCTGCAGCGAACTTAAGATATAGAACCCGATATATAAGATATACATCTCAAGATATTTTGACTGGGCGCATTGATTAATCTTACCTGTCTCGCTTTGGGTGAGCGGCTCCTTGTCCAGGGAGACTGCCATGTGGCGAAAATCAACGTGCTTTCGCCTTACTCTGCCGACCGTGACCATCGCCATAAGTGCCGTTTGCGCGGGTGCATGGCGCGCCGAGGCAGCGACTTACATTCAGACGGACCTCGTTTCAGACATCCCTGGGCTTGCGACCATGACCGACCCCGTACTGCAGAATCCCTGGGGTCTTACCAGTACGGCGTCGGGTGGCAGCCCGTTTTGGATCTCAGATAATGTTCCTAATTTGACCACCCTCTACGGTGTAACCGGCGGCACAAATGTCA
>JBPYDQ010000132.1:0-6715 GCA_051986135.1 Terriglobales bacterium
CGCCTCGGGGAGGGCAGAGTCTTTATAAAGCAAATTGAGGCTGATCCCACAAGCGAGGCTAAGCGCCAACCACGGCAAACGCACTACTATTGCCTCTGTGACTGGTGCTCTCGCACAATGACGGTAAGCGTGGAGAAGGGGAAAGGAATCAGAGTTGTGCCGCTGTCACCGTCTTGAGCCTCTGCACGAGTGGCATCTTGACCTTCTGCACAATGGAAAAGCGTACCCAACGTCGAATTCTGATAACGCGTGCGAGATCGTTCTGACGTAACTTCTGTAATCACGGATTAGTTGCTAAGAGCCCCTCCGCTGTTCCAACCCAACTAGTTGCTTACGCCACCTGGGCGGTGCTCCGCGTTACTCGAATCAAAGACAATAGAGAGCCCATCTCAAAAATGAATGATAAGGGTCGGCAGTGCTGGTACGACGGTCTTCATTTCTTGCATGCTACTTCCCAAATTTGAAAGGAAGAGTGTGCGGTGGATTGCCATGTCCTTTGCGGTTTCACAGAATTTTTCTGAGGGAGCCGAACTAAAGATCGTCCGCGAGCAGTAGCAGCATCGGGTTTCCAGGAGGCGCGAATTTGGCGGGGAAGCCTGAACTCCGTCGAGCAGAGCTTTTTTGACCTTGGACCGTAGATCGCAAGCGGCTCTTGATTTCAAGAGACACGCTACGGCACCCGTCGCTGAGACACCTGGCATCAACAGAAAAGTTCGACAATCGTCTGCTAGGGCAGACGGCCAGTTTGTTAGTGCCGGGGACGCGGAGCAGAAATGAGTAATAGCCTTCCTAGTTACTTCCCGATGGTCGCCAGATTCCATGCGTGTCAACGAAACCGTCGCACCTGCAATTGCAGCCTGACATGCGTCGCGGATCTGTCCAGAAACCTGGGAATCGTGCGCCTGCAGGAAAGCGACTGCACCTGCAGCTAGCCAAGAGCCCACCATTGCCCCTCAGTGTTTGCAACAAACGCTGGTTCGGGTACAACCGCAAGTTGTCGACTGCGGCGTGTCGGTGGGGCATATATGGCTTGGGCGCTGAAATCTTTCAGCGCGAATACTTGAGCAAGTACAGTATCGCTATTCGCGCATGCTGGAGACATAGATGTTCTATCTGTTTTGAGCAGCGGTTTTGGGGCGTCCCCTGGATCACAGCCGGAAGGGGATAACAAGCGCTGTTATTTTTAACAGTTGTGCCCCTCTACCTCCCGTCCTATAAATCTGCGACGTCCGCAGTGTCTGGATATTCGCGGCCGGGCAAACCGGATTGCGGGTTGCCCGCTGAGTTGACGGGACCGAGTCACGCCCATTGCTAGGAAGTCAACAACAGGCCGGATATGCCAGCACGTACCTGTATCCAGGACTACCTATATAAAGAGAGATGACATAAAGAGAGAGATGGCTCCTCGCGATTCACAGGCGTATGCACGGCCCTGTTGAACACGGAGCCAGTGATACGAATTGCTGGCAGCAGTACTGAAGCCCCGCGCCTCATAGATGAGACTTTCGTTAATTTTTTTGTGACACAGATTTTTCGCCGCGCCGATCATCGCAACGAGCGTCGCAAAGGAGCTGAAGCCTTGCAAGGTCGGGGATCAGGGAATGAACACTTCCCTGGCTGTAGTGGATGAGGTGCGGCGCCCAGAGGAGCAGTCGCGGGTGGGGCAACACGTTCTCCCGACATTGAAACGCTGGTCGCGCGAGCCCCTGCTCCACTTCCTTCTGCTGGGCGCGGTGCTCTTCGGCGCGTATGCCTACATCAACCGCGGCCGCATGGGCGTGGAGTCGTCCCGGCAGATCGCCGTCTCCCTCGACGAACTGCGCACCATCGAGGCCTACTTCGAATCGCAGTGGCATCGCCCGCCTTCGCCACAGGAGTTGGCCGCGATGGTTGAGGACCGGGTGCGCGAAGAAGTCCTCTATCGCGAGGGTCTCGCCATGGGCCTCGACAAGGACGATGAGATCGTCAAGCGCCGCATGGCCCAGAAGATGCAGTTCCTAGCCGAAGACGTCGCCGCCGCCCACGAGCCATCCGCCGACGAACTGAAGGCATGGTTCGACAAGCACAAGGACAAGTTTGCGCTGCCCAGCCGCTACAGCTTCCGTCATCTCTATTTCGCTCCCGACAAGCGCGGCAAAAACGCGCGGGACGACGCCGCCAATGCGCTGGGCAAACTCGCCGATCAGCCGGAAGACTCCCAATTCGCTGCCTCCCTGGCCGACTCGTTCATGTTCCAGGACTACTACGGCGACCGCACGCCGGAAGCCATCGCCAAAGAGTTTGGTCCGCCCTTCGCCGTAGCGCTGGAGAAGTTGAAGCCCGGCTCCTGGCAGGGTCCCGTCGAGTCGGGATATGGCTGGCATCTTATCTACGTCGACACGGTCATTCCGGGCCGCATTCCCGCATTCGAGGAAATGGAGCCCGACGTCAAGACCGCCTGGCTCGGCGAGCAGAAGCAAACCGCATGGCAAAAGGCCTACGCCGAGATGCGCACCAAGTACACCGTGCTGCTCCCGACTGCGCTGGGAAAGGGCGCTCCTGAACCCCCGGCTCCGACTCCCAAGAAGCAAGTGCCTCCTCCATCAGGCGAGGTTGCATTTTGAGCTCAAGCTTCATCGAGGTCGCGGCTAACGCCTTGCATAAGAAATGGATAGCCGTAACCTATTTAGAATCAAATGATTGCGAACATTTCTCTCCTAACTTATTGAAAATAAGTAAGCGCCATCTGCGCTTTTTACGCAAAATTTCAGCTCTTCTTGTCCTTTTTGCCTTCCTCGTACCCTCACTTTGGGCTCACGAAGCTCGCCCCGCTTACCTTGAAATAAAGGAGACCTCCTCAGGCCAATTCAGCATTCTTTGGAGGACTCCGGTGCTCGCCGGGATGCGCCTGCCGGTCGTGCTTCAACTCGCGGGCGACTTGAAGAACACCCGCGATCCTCAGGTACAGGAGCTTTCCGACTCCTTCGTCGAGCGGCGCTGGATCGACGCCCGCCCTAACGGCCTCGCAGGAAAGCGCATCGAGTTCCCCGGTTTGCAACTCACCATCACCGATGTTCTGGTGCGCGCCGAGATGCTCGACGGCCGCAAATGGACCACCATCGTTCATCCCTCGCAGCCCTGGGTCGAAGTGGCGGCCGCCCAGTCCACTTGGGGCGTGATCGGCACCTATATCGTGCAAGGCATCCGCCACATTCTCTTTGGCGCGGACCACATGCTCTTCGTGCTCGGCCTACTGCTTATCGTCAAAGACCGCTGGATGTTGCTGAAAACCGTAACCGCCTTCACCGTTGCGCACAGCATCACACTCGCGGTCGCGACGCTAGGTTATGCGGAAGTTCCGGTGCCACCGTTAAATGCCGCAATCGCCCTGAGCATTCTGTTCCTCGGTCCGGAGATCGTTCGCTCCTGGCGCGGCGAGACGAGCTTCACCATCCGTCACCCTTGGGTGGTGGCTTTTGCGTTCGGCCTGCTGCACGGCTTCGGTTTTGCCAGCGCGCTCACCAGCGCCGGCCTGCCGCGTCATGAGCTGCCTCTGGCTCTCGTCAGCTTCAACGTTGGAGTCGAAGTGGGGCAACTCGGTTTCATCGGTTTGGTTCTTGGCCTCGAGCGTTCTTTCCGCATTCTTGAGGTACGTTGGCCGCGATGGTCCGAGCTGCTTCCGGGATACACTGTCGGTTCGCTAGGCGCCTTCTGGACGGTACAACGTCTCTTTCTTCTTTTCGGAGGTGCGCGATGAGCGCATTGCAACCGACCAATCGGAGCAGAGCCTTGCAGATCGTTGCGCTCGTGCTGCTGTGTGCTCCCGCTGCGTTAGCACATCCTCAAAAAGGCGAAGCGGTCGGCTTCCTTACTGGGTTTCGTCATCCCATCTCGGGTTTGGATCACGTCCTTGCCATGGTGGCGGTCGGCCTATGGGGAGCGCAACTCGGCTCGCCAGCAATCTGGCTGCTGCCGGTCGCATTTCCCATGGTCATGGCGGTGGGAGGCACGCTGGGGCTGATAGGAATTCCTCTTCCAGGAGTCGAATACGGAATCGCTCTCTCCGCCATTTTGCTGGGCGCTGCAGTGATGTTTGAGTTTCGCCCACCGTTGGGAATCGCAGCAGCGCTGGTCGGATTCTTTGCCATCTTTCACGGCCATGCTCATGGTACAGAGCTACCAGCCGGCCAGAGCGCACTGCTCTATAGCATGGGTTTCGTCATTGCCACTGGTTGCCTGCACGCTCTGGGTATCGGCATCGGTACCATTCATTGCTGGGACTGGGGCAAGCAGAGCTTACGTGTAGCAGGAGCCCTGGTCGCCTTTGGCGGCGCATTCTTCTTGTGGAAGGCTATCGCATGATAGGTAACTGGAAATCCCGGCTGCCGTTGTACGCCTTCGTTGTATTTGCCTTCGCGATGTGTGTGCTCCCCGCCCAGGCGCATCTGAATTCGACGGGCATGGGGCCGATCTACGACGGCCTGATGCACTTCCTGATGAGCCCCGAAGATTTCCTCCTAGTACTGGCGCTTGCTCTATTGGCGGGCCTGCGCGGAGCGAACCACGGAAGACGCGCGCTGTTCACGCTTCCGGTCGCCTGGCTTCTCGGCGGACTCGCCGGACTCAGCGCCATCGCCGCCAACCCTCACCCATTTGTCGCTGCGGGTTGGTTCCTGCTGTTAGGAGGTTTGCTGGCCGCTGATGCCAAGCTTTCATTGCGAGTGACAACCGCCCTGGCAGCGCTTCTCGGCCTCTATCATGGATACTTAAACGGCACAGGCATGGGACAATCCTGGACTGCCGCAGTCGCTCTACTCGGACTGGTCTTTGCCGTTTTCGTCCTGATCGCGTTTGCCGCTGCGCTGGTGGTTCAAATCCGCGCACAGTGGGCGCGAATCGCGGTGCGCGTGGTCGGCAGTTGGATCGCTGCAAGTGGACTGCTCATGTTTGGTTGGGCCGTACGACCAGGCTAGAACGATGGTCCGTCAATCCGTGCGTTGGTGGAAGGCTTTGGAGAACGTCGCGGGCATCAGCAATTATCTTTCATTGCTTGACCTTTGGAACGAATTCCGCGCGTTAGGTTGCCATCTAGTTCAGTCCGCGGCAAAGTGATCTCGTCTTCGTGCTCCGAGTTCCGTCGCGGGAACCATGTCCGGAGGCGCAATGCTTCGTTGCAATACCAACGGCGAGGGAGCGAGCACATAGGTCTCTGCTGAGCTTAAAGAGCCAGGGATTGGACTCGGAGCTGTGGGTTTAGCCCACCATCACGACGCTTCGCCCTCTGGCCGCAATGACGATCACTGGAGCAAGCCATGACCAGGAGCACTGGAACTGCAGCGGCGCAAGCTGCTCAGAGAATTTCGTACGAGAAAGTAACCAAATTTCCGACTCGGCTTTCACACGCAGAGCTCTTGGCAAAAGGCGAGGAGTTGCGAGCCAAATGTCCGCGCAGCTCGCATGTTGTGTGGAAGCCGTCCAAACGGTGGGTCAATCCGCTTTTGCTGACTAAGGAATCCGACAAAGGACGCCTACCGGAGTTGGTTCCGATCCGGCACGGCCGCATGATGAAGTCGCCGTTCTATCGGGGTGCGGCCCTCAATATGGCTGCAGACTTGGCGGCGACGCCCACGATGGGCGCGCGCGTGCAAGCCTGTGGCGATGCCCATCGCCTGAATTTTGGAGTCTACGCGACGCCGGAACGGCGTCTAGGATCTCGAAGTAGTGACTGAACCGGAATAACCGCCGGAGATCGGGATGGAGCTAGGTACTCAGATGCCGCAAATAGGGTTTCCTTCAGCTTGTACTTCATTCGCCGAGGGCTTCGGGATGTTCTGTTTTTATTTCAATCCAATCTCCGGTGGATGAATGCCAGCACCGCCGATCAAATGGAATTTCGTGCTTCGAGTGGCCCTGATCGTCCCGGCATTAGGACTATGCGCCAGAGCGCAAGTTGATCAGCTGCTGCCAGAGATCGACGTGTACCACAAGCTGTCTTCCGACGTGCGATTCAGCTTCCAGGCCAAGGAGACCAGAGAGGGCGGCGCTCCGACACAAGCCGAGCTAGGACCCAGCCTCGACTTCTATCTGAAACCGCTGCTCAAGTTGGAGAAAGTTACCTGGTTCGATCTGGACGACTCGAAAAAACGGCTACTGGTGCTTTCCATTGGCTACCGCTATCTGCCTTCTCCGAACTCACCACCGGTAAACCGGATCGAGCCAGTTGCAACGTTTCACTTCCCCCTGAAGGCCAGGTTCCTGTTTTCCGACCGGAATCGTGCTGACCTGGACTGGCAGAGCGGCAAATTCACTTGGCGCTATCGGAACCTAATCCAGATCGAAAGACGGCTCACGATCCGTTCCTATCATCCTGCGCCGTATGGTGCTGTGGAGTTCTTTTACCAGAGCCAATATAGCAAGTGGAGTGATACGGCAATCTACGCCGGGTGCATGTTCCCAATCGGGAGGCGCTTTGAGTTCGACCCTTATTACGAGCACCAGAACAACACTGGCAAAAGTCCAAATCAACAACTCAACCAGCTGGGACTGAGACTTAGCATCCATCTTTAGATGAAATAAGTAAGGCCTAACACTCACACTTAGGTGTCCCAGCGTCGCCAAGCCGCAACTTACGATTCTCGACCCAAGAACACAGGTCGCTCTGACACTATTACCAGCTGTCGAATCCCTCTCGGCTTGACTAACATTTGAAGGATATCTAACAGGAGGCTTGACGGAC
>JBPYDQ010000133.1:0-4341 GCA_051986135.1 Terriglobales bacterium
TCGGGTATGTGCCGCTCTCAGAGGCTCCGGATCAGATCAAGTTGCCGGATTTTCTGCGCAAGCCCGGCGGACCCCCGGTGATCAAGCCCGAGCAGGCGAAGATTTCCGGATACTTTAACGTGGACAATGGGAGTGGAAAGATCCGCGGAGTTTATCTTCAGGAAAACGCCGCGATTGCCTCCATCTTCCAGCAATGGATTGCTCCGCTCGGGGATCTCGGTGTCAGCACGATCACCATGCGGAACACTGGCGGGACAGATCACGAGGCCTTTGATTCCGTCGGCATTCCGGGTTTCCAGTTCATTCAGGACATGCTCGACTATTCGTCGCGGACCCATCACTCGAACATGGATGTGTACGAACGGCTGCAGCCTGAGGATTTGGCGCAAGCCGCGACGGTGGAGGCCATCTTTGTCTACAACACGGCGATGCGCGATCAGATGCTGCCACGCAAGCCTCTCCCTCATCCGGAGCTGAATGAGCAGAAGAACGCTCCCTTGAAGAATGTGATGCCGGGAGCGGAGAAAGCGGCGGAGGAAGAGAAGAAACCGGGTATGTAGCCGTGCTGCGCACCGCGGACAGCCCGCTTCTGGGCGGTGGCGAATGCCCCGCTTCCGGAAACATAGGCCAGAAGGGCCACCCGGTTTCATTTTGCTTGGTGGGCCCCTAAGGCCCATGGGGGCTCAGGGCAGACTGAGGGGACTGTTCCTGCCCATTCTGAGGGGATTCAATGGCATCTTGGACCCGGCGCCAAGTGTTAAAAACGGGATTGCGCGTGGCCGCCGGCGGTGCCGTCGGGGTGGGATTAACCTCCCGTGGGCTCGCGCAATTGGGGCCCCCAACACCGCTCGACGATACGCGGGTGCGGCTGGTGACCACGTCCGAACCAGAGCACTGGCAGAACAAGAGAGTCTTCCAACCGATTTTCAGTTGGGACACCCTCAACCTGAATATCGATCCGTCGGAGGTGCGCCCGGAATCGAGGCCAATTCAGGGATTCGGCGCCTGTTTCAACGAACTCGGTTGGACATCGCTAAAAGTGCTCAGCGACGGCGATCGCGAGAGTGTCCTGCACGAATTGTTTGATCCCTCGGCCGGTGCACGATTTACCTACTGTCGCACCCCAATCGGGGCGAACGATTTTGCGACCGACCCCTACAGCTACGACGAGAGCGATGGCGACTTCGCCATGAACCACTTCAGCGTGGCGCACGACGAAAGGACGCTGCTGCCTTTCATCCAGGCGGCGCTGCGTTATCAGCCGAAGTTGAAGCTTTGGGCATCGCCCTGGTCGCCGCCCAGTTGGATGAAGCGAAATCATTTTTATGCCGAGGCAAAAGCTTACCCGGGGATGAAGGAGAACGGCATTCGTCCGGATCAGATTGGCCACGAAGGCGAGGATATGTTCATCCAGGATCCGATGTACTTCGAGGCTTATGCGCGCTACTTCGGACGATACATCGACGCGTATCAAGCGAAGGGAATTTCGATCGCCATGGTGATGCCGCAGAATGAGTTTAATTCCGCGCAAAACTTCCCCAGCTGTACCTGGACCGCCGACGGATTGACGCGCTTCCTCCGTTACCTGGGACCGGAGATGGAAAAGCGGGGGGTGGATGTTTTCTTCGGCACGCTGGAGCGGGGGAATGCAAAACTTTTGGAAACGGCAATGGCCGATCCTGAAGTGGCCCGCTCGATCAAGGGAGTCGGGGTGCAATGGGCCGGGAAAAACGCACTTCCTCGGATCCATACTGAATTTCCCGCGCTGCTGCTGTTTCAGTCAGAACAGGAATGCGGGGATGGCAGCAACAACTGGGGTTATACGGGTTATTGCTGGCAACTCATGAAGCATTACTTCCGCAGCGGCGTCTGTGCTTACATGTACTGGAACATCGCTGCCGCCAATGGCGGGATGAGCACCTGGGGATGGGCGCAGAATTCTCTGGTCAGCGTGGACTCGGCGGCGCAGAGCTATCGCTATACTCATGACTACTACTTGCTGAAGCATCTGACCCATTTTGTCGACCCCGGTGCGCGCAATCTGGTCACCAGCGGAACCTGCGATGATGCGCTGGCATTCGTGAATCCAGACAACTCGCTCGTTCTTCTGATACGCAATGAATCTGGACGTCCACAGCGCGTCGAAGTGCACGTGAAAAACCGGGCGGCGATGGTGGAGTTGCCGCCGGATTCAATCGGAACCGTCACCATTGCGGGTTCATGGGTCTCCTCTTAATGGATCTCCTCCTTAAACGAAAGTGGAGCCCAGCTCGTCACACCACCGCCCGAAAAAAAGCTGGCGGCGGGGCAGGCCGCGTCTCCCGTTCCACGATCTTGCCCAATAAAACGTTTTCGGAGTAGCCTCGTCTAAAGTCTCAGCGTTTGTGGGAGTCTCTGCCATGCCTGCCTTTCAGCTGGTGATCAATGACCGTACCCACGAGATTGAAGTCTCTCCTGACACTCCTCTGTTGTGGGTTCTACGTGACAAATTGAACATGACCGGCACCAAGTACGGCTGCGGGATGGGACTGTGCGGCGCGTGCACGGTGCATCTCGACGCTGAGGCCGTGCGATCTTGCCAGACCCCAGTAGCTTCGGTCGGTGGGAAGAAGATCACGACGATCGAAGGTCTCTCGGTGGACAATTCGCATCCCCTCGTGCGGGCGTGGATTGCCGAGCAGGTTCCGCAGTGTGGCTATTGCCAGCCGGGACAGATCATGTCAGCGGCGGCGCTGCTGGCGAAAACACCAAAGCCTACGGACGACCAGATTGATTCAGCCATGATGGGGAACCTGTGTCGCTGTGGAATGTATCAGCGGATTCGGCGGGCGATTCATCGGGCCGCGGGGCAAGGAGCCTAGCCATGACGGTCAATCGCAGACAGTTCGTAGTGCAAGGGACCGTGGCCGGTGCCGGGTTGATCATCGGCGTGAAGCTCTCTCCCGTAAAGGCGTTTGCGCAGGAGAACGAGAAAGGCCGGCAGAGCAAAATTGTGAATCCCTTGGATGCCTACGTACAGGTCAGGCCGGACGGAAGGATTTCACTCATCGTAGCGAAATCGGAGATGGGTCAGGGCATCAAGACGGGATTGGCGATGCTTTTGGCCGAAGAAGCGGAGCTGGACTTCAATTCGGTGAGCGTGGAGCAGGCGGAGACCCGCCCCGATATCTACGCGCACATGGGGACCGGCGGGAGCGGGAGCACGATGGAGAGCTTCGTGCCGCTACGGCGAGCGGGGGCGATGGTGCGTGCGTTGATGATCACGGCTGCGGCGCAGAAATGGAATGTTCCCGCGGAACAGTGCGCGGCGAGGAAAGGAACCGTTTTGCACGGGAAATCCTCGCGCCAGGCCAGCTATGGCGAACTGGTGGAAGCGGCCATGAAATTGCCGTTGCCCGATCCGGAGAAGGTGGAGCTCAAGGACGAGGCCGATTTTGAATTGATTGGGCACGCGACGCCGCGGGTCGACATTCCATCGAAGGTGAACGGCAGCGCAGTGTTTGGACTGGATGTTCGCGTGCCGGAAATGCTGTTCGCGGTGGTCGCGCGGTGCCCAACCTTTGGAGGAAAACACGCGCACTTTGACGCTGCCAAGGCCAAAGCCGTGCCGGGAGTGAAAGACGTTTTGGAAATCCCGGCGCTCGGGCGTGACATGTTTACTGCCGGCGGGGTTGTCGTCGTGGCGGATTCCACTTGGGCCGCGATCGCGGGACGGGAAGCGCTGCAAATCGCCTGGGACCATGGTCCAGCGGCCGCGGAGTCGACCAGCACCTTGCATACCGCTTTGCACGCCGCCGCAGGCAAAGCCGGTAAGCGCATCCGCAATGACGGCAATGTAGATGCTGTGCTGTCGAACGGGGCGAAGCGAGTTGAGGCTACGTACGAATTTCCGTTCCTGGCGCACGCCACCATGGAGCCCATGAATATCACAGTGCACGCCCGGTCCGGGGAGGCCGAGGTGTGGGCGCCGACCCAATCACCTGATTGGGTACAACGGACGGTGGCGAAGGTTCTCGATCTCAAGCCCGAAAAGGTGATTGTGCACACCACGTTCATGGGCGGCGCGTTTGGACGGCGTTACATGGCCGACTATCCGGCGGAAGGCGCGCAGATCGCGAAGATCGTGGGTAGGCCGGTTCAGCTCGTCTGGTCGCGAGAAGACGACATGACCCACGATTTCTATCGTCCCGCGGCATGCCATCAGATGAAGGGAGCCGTGGATAAGAACGGACGTCCGCTGGCGTGGTCTCACACCATTGCCTCGACTTCAATCGAAGCGTTCTGGCATCCCGAGGCCGGCAAATTCGAAGACTCGGAGGTGGGCGGTGCCGAACAGATGCC
>JBPYDQ010000134.1:0-4116 GCA_051986135.1 Terriglobales bacterium
CCAAGCAGGCTCACGGAGATGTTGGTGACGAGGCCTGCAAATAATAAGGTGCATCCAAAAGCCAGGACAAACGGCCAAACCGTAGGCGCGGGTACTTCGATCTCCCGCGGTTGCTGTCGGCTTTCGCTCAATTTTTCGCTTACCAGCAAAGTTGCCACGTTGCTACCCTCAGCGTCCCAGAACATACACAACAGTGAAAACGACGACCCAAACGCCATCCACAAAATGCCAGTACATGGAAAGCACTTCTATGTGGCGAAGGTGTTCACTCCTGACCCGACCGGCAAAGGCGAAGATCGCCACAATGAGGAGCATGATGATTCCGACAGTGACGTGAAACGCGTGAAGGCCAACGAGTGAGTAATAGGTCGTTCCAAAGAGGTTCGTGGAGATCGTGAGCCCCTGTTCATAGATCAGACGGTTCCATTCCTTTGCGGTACCAAACAGGAACAAACCAGCCAGCAGAATCGTGAGGCACCACAATCCGAGGAATCGAACCCGTTCGCCGTTCTGAAGGAATTTTCCCGCATAGTGAACTGTCAGGCTGCTTGACAGCAGGCAGATCGTAAAGAAAACCGGGGTTTCGAGAACTTCGCGCGGAGTTGGCCCAGTCAGACTCTTGCCTACGTAGAAGAGGTAGGCGACGACGAAAATGGTAAAGATCGCCGCCTCCGCGATGATCAGGCAGGCCATCGCGACCTTGCCGCGATACGGAAGACGCCACGGCTGAGGTACTTCAGAAAATGATATCGATGCTGCGTTCATGCGTTTCTGCCTTCACCTTCACTCGTAATGGCTGTCCGGATCTTCTGGATGTTTCAGGTCCCACAACGGACGGCGGCTCGCAACCACCGGTACAGTTCGAAAGTTGTAGGCGGGGGGTGGGGAGCTGGTAGACCACTCGAGCGTCCAAGCATCCCAAGGGTCGCTCCCTGCTTCGGCGCCTTTGAAATAAGAAACGATGAGATTCCAAACGAAAATCAGGACGGCGACAGCCTGTACGAATGCACCGATCGTGACGATCAGATTCAGCGTGTCCCAACCGCGCCCCGGCTCGTAGGTGTAGATGCGACGTGGCATGCCTAGTAATCCAGGAACATGCATCACATCAAATGTGAGATGGAAGCCAATCAAGAACAGCCAAAAATGCCATTTCCCCAAGCGCTCGCTCAGCATCCTTCCGGTCATCTTCGGATACCAGTAATAGAACGCTCCAAACACAGCAAACAGGATTCCGCCCACGATTACATAATGAAAATGCGCCACTACAAAATAGGACAGGCTAAGCTGCCAATCAAAAGGCGCGCTGGCCAACATGATTCCAGTCAAACCTGCAATCAGGAACTGGAACAGAAATCCGATGGCGAACAGCATGGCGACTTTGAATTGGATTTTTCCGCCCCACATCGTTCCCAGCCAGTTAAAAATCTTGATTCCGGTCGGGATGCCGACCACCATTGAGGTGATAGCAAAAAAGCTGTTGGCGTACGAATTCATTCCGACGGTGAACATGTGGTGCGCCCAGACGCTTAGGCTCACAAAGCCGATGCACACGGTGGCCGCAACCATGACCGGATACCCGAAGATCGGTTTGCGCGAAAAAACCGGAACGATTTCCGACATGAAGCCGAAGCACGGAATGATGAGGATGTACACTTCAGGGTGGCCAAAGATCCAGAAGAAATGCATCCAAAGCACGGCTGAGCCACCGGCCTGCGCATCGAAGACGTGCCCTCCAAGATACCGGTCGACCAGCAGCATGATCTGAGCGGCGGAGAGCGGCGTGACGACGATCAGAACCTGTCCCGCCATCACAAGTATGAGCCACGGGAACAGAGGCATGCGATTGAGCTTCATGCCAGGACATCGCAGGCAAAGAATTGTCGCGATAAGATTGATCCCTGTTCCGATGCTTCCAAATCCGGATACCAGTAGCGCGAGCGTCCAATAGTCTGAGCTATGACCGGGTGAAAAGGCGTGTGCCGTTAAAGGTGCGTACGCCCACCATCCAATGTCCGGTGCGTTGCCCGCGCCAGACAGTCCGCTTCCTCCAAGGAGACTGAAATACAGCAGGAGTCCGCCAAATGCTGTCAGCCAGAAACTGAAGGAATTCAGCCGTGGAAACGCCATGTCGCGCGCACCGATCATCAAGGGGACAAAATAGTTCGCGAATCCGAAGAGAATAGGCATAGCCACGAAAAAGATCATGGTTGTGCCATGCATGGTGAACATGCGGTTGAATACCTGCGGAGAAATAAAATCGTTATGCGAATGGATCAACTGAATGCGAATGATAAGGGCCTCAACACCGCTCACTACAAGGAACCCCAGTGCGTAAACGATGTAGAGAATTCCCAGTCGCTTGTGATCGACTGTGGTGACCCACTCGTGAAGGGCTTCAGGCCAGGTTTTCCCTTCAACCCGAATCCCAGGAATTGTGATCGCGTTCGATGACATAGCTGTCCTTCGACTTCGTTTAACGAAGGGTTTCGAGATAACCCATCATTGCGTCCAGATCCGATTCGCTTAACTGCATCGCAGGCATCAGTGAACCGCGCTTGATCGCGTCTGGGTTCTGGATCCAGAGGCGGAGATTCTGGGGCGTATTCAGTGCCGCGCCCGCGGCAATCGTTGTGCGGCTCATCAAGTGCGTCAAATCAGGGCCGAAGCGGCCATTTGCTACAGTGCCGCTGATTGTGTGACAGTTAATGCAGGACGTAGTTTCGAACACTCGCCTACCGGCAGCAACGCGCTCGTCTTGAACTGCGGGCCGTTTCTGCTCACGGATCCACCGCCCAAAGTCCTCAGGAGTATCGACCGACACCCGCAGAAGCATCATGGCGTGCTGGGTTCCGCAATATTGTGCGCACTGGCCTAGAAAAACTCCTGTGTGCTCGGGATCCACCCACATCCGGTTTGGGTGATTTGGAATGAGGTCCGTCTTGCCAGCTAACTCCGGCACCCAGAAGCTGTGGTCGGTATCCGCCGAAAGCAACTGTAAGAATGTCGGGGTCGGATGAGCGGGATCGCTCATCGGAATGTGTAGCTCGTTGGCCGTGACGACGCCAAGTTTCGGGTACCGATATTCCCACCAGAACTGGTGACCGATTACTGTAACTTCCACTGCACTTGCGGGCATCGGAGCATCCTGCACCGCGTGAAGCACCCGTGCTGTCGCCATGAACAATACGACCACAATCAAGCAGGGAATGATCGTCCAGGCTAATTCGATCTGCGTACTTCCGTACACCTGGGCTGGCTCACTGTTCGCACTCGCGCTTCTCGCGCGGAATTTTAGGATTGCATAGACTAGCAAGGTAAAAACAACTGCGAATATGATTCCGGTGATGGTGAGTACAAAGAGTGAGAGATTAAAGATCGACTTTGCCGGCGTGGATTGAGGAGCAAAGATATTCGTTCCCGTTGATGCAGGGTCTGCCGCGGTAGCCCCACAGAAAATCAAGAGTATGACGAGGTACGATGCAGCCCTAATTGTGTTTTTGACGTGTTGCATTTTCGATTTCTCGCATCTACAAATTCGGGAGCGTCTTCCAGCACGGATGTTTGGTCGCGCAATCCCGCAGTCGCGGGGCTACTTTATCGGGGAGAGTGTTGATAAGTAATCTATCCCCAGTTCCCCTTCATAAGTTTCGGCGCCGACCCTCAATGCTTCCTTGACGCGCGCTTGTGTCACCTCGCTAGCAACACTCAAGTCGGACTCATGGGCTTCCACGAGAAGGCCCTCGGCCAGGGAACTAAATACGCCCTTGTCTACGGCTGCCTTGACGTGGGCTATGGTATGCGGAGGAAATGAGGCGATGCGGTGAGCCAATTCCTCGACAAAAGGCGTGAGTTCGTCCGCTGGCAGCGCTCGATTGATATAGCCGTAACGCTCTGCCAGCTCCGCTGAGAGATCATTGCAACCCACGAGCACCTCCAGAGCTCGTCCTCGCCCGATCAGCCGCGGCAATCTTTGCGTGGAACCACCTCCCGGAACCAGCCCAACCGCCGCTTCAGGCTGACCAAAGATCGCCTTGCCGGCGGCAGCAAAACACATGTCTGCGGCCAGAGCAATCTCACTTCCTCCGCCCCGCGCCCGCCCTTCGATTTTGGCGA
>JBPYDQ010000135.1:0-4091 GCA_051986135.1 Terriglobales bacterium
TCACATGTACCGGGGCTTTAGACTTCTTTGTCTTCGTTGCACTGACATGGCCTTCCCAAACCGAGCGGGTCACGCTGATCTGGTCGCCATCGTAATTCTCCCAAAGCAGTCCAGCCAGTTCGGACCTCCGCAAGCCAGTGAAGGCGGCTACCGCACAGATGGTGTGCGCAGGTTGCGGGAGGTATGCCAGGATTCGAGTTACTTCCTCCAGGCTGTAAGCGTGCGTGTCTTGCCCTTCCGGGGCGTTCGGAATCCTTATGCCGCGCATAGGATTGCCGATAACAGTTTTGGTGGTGCCATGCAGCATGACCTGTCCATCTATGTAACCAAGCCGAATAGCCTCACTGAATATCCCGCTGAGCACATTTCGAAAATGGATTAACGTCCTGCGCACGAGTTTCGGGTTTTCGCTTGCAATCTGAGTGAGAATAGTTTGCCCGTCTACGGTACGGAAATCGCGTAGTCGGCAATTACCACATCGTGCTTTTAGCTGTGATTCCCATCGTGACTTACAGAACTTGACGGTTGACACTCGTGCCATCTTCTCCAACCTGCGCGTTGGTAGATGTAGCCGGATTGTTCTCTCTTTCGCATGATCACCTCGCTTTCTGTAGGTAAGCATCAATAGCTCGCCGGATCAGTTCCGCTACCGGCGCACCGGTTTTAGCTGATATCGCCTCAAGTTTCTTGAGCTGCTCTTCCTTGAGGTAAAGCGTCGTTCTTTTCATGCGACGCAGAGATTGCATCCGGGTTGGCAGAACGGCTGCCGGGAAGGAAGCAAGGCAAGCCGCCATTCGCCATGTGCGGGACAATGAATTTCGAGATACAACCGGCTGGAGACCTTGCGCTATTAGTAACGCTTGATCGAGATCGGAGCACATGATAGGGCTCGAGCGTACCCTATGGGACGATTAGCTCCTTAAGGCGCCGAATCCCTTGCGGCGCCTTTCTCTTTACAGCGAGATGTGGTCCGAGTCGTAGCGCGAGCTACGTCCTGCTTCAGCGAATGTCAAGTTCTGCCATTAGCCTTCACTTTATACACGACATCGTGTACGTTATGTACGTTCGCCTGTTGCGGGGGGTGAGCGTCAGAATGGGCCCTCCCTGGCGGGAGGACTACGCTGCCCCCCGTGGACCGGAATGTTGCTATAGAGGGGGGTGCCTGTCAAGCAGCTTCTCCGCTCAGCTTCTCCGTAGCCGCCTGCGGCGCCTTTCTCTTCAAAAAGTGTCTAGCAATTGCTGAAGTGAATCGCGACGCCTGCAGGCAGTGGCGTTCGCTGTGGCTAGGGCAAGGTGGTCGAAGTCGTGCTTTAGTTGCCACAACGTTTTTCGCAGCTCATCCAAATCGCCATCACCGGCATTCAGAAGTTCCTTTGCCCTCCTGCTAGCATAAATGTCCTGGCTGGTATTGATCGCAATGTAGCGGAGGTCTTCCACGGCTTGCCCGATTTCTGCCCGTGCAATTCCTAGCTTCTGTTGTTACTCACACCTTCGTTGGCACTGGCCACAACTTTCTTCTTCTTCACCGATACTCCTAACCAGAACCGGACGCTTACCCTGACCACTTGCAAACGGTTGCAAGGCACGTTCTGGCGTGTTGGCTGAGGTAAGTGAGAACATTAATTCACGAACTTGCGTTAACCTCCAGCCCCGAATCGATCGAATTCCCATAGATCGCGTCAGCCGCAAACGCAAGCGGCTTCCTTTTTATCGAAAGCGCCCAGAGTATTGTCGCCACATGCAGTCATTCTCGAGTGCTCCGCCGATAAAACACTAGCGTTATCCGCGGCTTGCTGCGATCGATTCTCACAAGCTGACCTATGGGTAGCCATCTGGCTGAACAGTCGCCCGTGCCGTTTTCTAGTCCACTCGGAGTACGCCCATCAGAAAAAGAGCCGCGATTGCCACGACGGCTACGAAGATAGTCCCTAGCATGGCAAGGCCTTGCCGGGTGCGGAATCGCGCAACCGCCTTTTTCCTCCCCCGACCTAACGACAATTCGTGCATGGAGCACCACCAATCACCGAAACGAATCACACAACGCAGTCGAGTTAACGTGAGGGCACCGTTGCCAGCCCTCACGTCTGATCAGAAGCTGAAGCCAAGTTGTGCGGTGAACGCTCGCGGTGTCACGTAATGCGTTCCACTGAAGGTCGAGAAAAAGTTGTATAGAGCGGTCTTGTTTGTAAGGTTAACAGCCGTCAGTTGCAGGCTCCACTTGTACCGCTCCCCGTGGAAGAGATTGTCGTCCCCTACACTCAAATCGAAGAGGTGTCGCGGAGCAATCCGCTGCGGATTGTGATCATCGTTTTCTGTTCCGGGAGCCGGAATGCGGACGTAGATCGATCCCAGGCCGTTCGCGGCACAAGTGGCGAGTGCAGGTCCAAGCGGATTGGGTGCAGCTAGTCTGCCATTGCAGGTCAGCCCGGATTGGAACTCCTGATCAGCGGTGAGAGGCAGAGTAGTGATGTTGTTCACCAATCCTACTTGGCCTTGTGGAAGTGGCGTCGCCGTGCCGGGGACAAAACCACCGCCTCCATCTGCCGGAGATGTGGAAGCGAAGCAGGTTGCCGTTGGTGCCGAGCACGGTATTGCTCCAGCCACTAGGCCGCTGTCATATCTCCAGTTGAATCCGAGCCAGGGTCCGTTTTTCCATGGCTGATACTGGAAATGGGTGGTCTGGTTGTATTTTTCGTCGTGGTCAATCCGGAACACATTGGGTGCAGGCAAGAAGGGAATGGCAGCGACCTGTGGAGGAAAGAACCGAGCCGCGACGCTGGACATCACTACTAGGGCGGAGAAGCCATGATAATTGGGAACGCTTGCGCGGAGCGTGTATCCGGGAATCTTCGAATTGTGCCACTCGATTGGAAATGCAATAGGTGAAGCTGCTACTACCCCGAAGTCGTACGCTCCGTGTGTGTACTTCCAGATGTACTCACCATCGACCACCACATACTTGCCGAATGCCTGCTGGAAGCCCGCGTGGAACTCATTGCGCCATCCCGGACGAATGGCTCCTCCGGCGCAGGGAATGTTTGGCGGCGGCACCATGAACCCGACTACCGGGTTGCTACACCCCGTGCTGGCAATGGCCAGATTTTCGTTGAAGGGCGATTCCAGGGTTCGCGCATACGAGACTCGAAATATTGTGTTACTTGGCTTCAGATTGTAGGCGATACCCAGCCTTGGCTCCGGTTGAGCATCGCTACTCAAACCCCTGTAAATGTCGCCACGAATTCCAAGATTGAATGACCAGCTGCCCTTCGTAATCGCATCCTGCACATATAGCGCAACCTCCTTCACATCTGTATGCCCGCGAAAGGTGAACGGGTTTCCTCCACGCGTTAAGTCGCTCGGGGCAAGGATCGTGCAGGGGGCCGCTATGGGATGGCCTGCAGCGTCCAGGCAAGTGGTTCCTGGTATCGGTGCGCCGGTGGCATCGAGTTGATTAAACAAGCTCAAAAAGCCGGGATCAACGGTACCCAGCCTATCGTTCTCTGTCAGAAATGTGTGTTCGTAAGTTGCGCCGATCTTTATGTTGTGGATGCCTTTCACGTAAGAGATATCCCCTCGCAAACCGGCATTGGTCAAGCGGCGGTCTTGCGTGATCGTCTGCGCTTGGAGATCTGGGGAAAAGTCCGCAAAGGGATCAGCGCTCGGGTAAAAGTTGTATTGATCCTTGCGAACGAACGCCCCGAGCGTCAGGACCGATGCAGTGTTGAGGATGTGCGTCCACGATGGTGCGATGTTAAACGTTCCGATCTTCGAGCGTTGATCGGTCGCGCCGAGCAAGGCACCGTCGGAGGGGTTGATGGCTTGACCAACACTGTTGCAGACGAAACCCGCGCTACAGGTGTGGAATTGCTGATCGTAGGTATTTGGATTTTGAAACCACGAACGCGAGTAGCCGAAGTTCAGATGGATCGCGTCAGCCGGGGAGATCTGGTAGTCAATGCGGTCGAAGGCGTTTTCTTCATTGCCTTTGTCGTGCATGACCTTGAATTCCGGTGGGTCAAGGAACCGGCCTGTGTTCAGTCCATTTGCGGAAACAAAGTTGCCCCACCTCTGCCCACCATAGGCGAGATTGA
>JBPYDQ010000136.1:0-5572 GCA_051986135.1 Terriglobales bacterium
ATGGGTAGCCGAGCCAGATAGTCTGGCTTGTAGCTCAGAGGTTAGGCGCTTTGGGCGATAGGCTTCACCGCCGGTTTCGACGGTACCCAGTAAATCTCCTCGTGTAGGGCTTCCTTAGGGAATCCCAACCGCTTCAAGATGCCCTTGGCGTGCTCGATCATCTCCGGATGGCCGCACACGTATCCGATGGCGTTCTCAGGGGTGAGGCCCCACTGGTCGGAATATTTGCGCAGAATGTCATCCACGCGCCCGACCTCGCCCCTCCAGCTGGGATCTTCCCAGGGACGGCTTACCGTAGGGACATAACATAGCCACGGTGATTCGCTGGCGATCTTCGTAATCTCTTGGTGGTAGCCAAACTCCCAGGAACGGCTGGCACCATTAATAAGGAACAAACGGTGGCCCTCGGGAAACTTCCCCTGGTTGCGGTCCCGGCTGAGGGTGCGAATATAGCTGGTAAAAGGGGCCAGCCCGGTTACGGTCGATACCAGTAGATGATTCTTGCGCGAGCTGCTCAGGTCGAGGATGAATCGACCCTTGGCTGCCTTCCGCATGAGCAGTTCACCGCCCTCTTTGAGCTTGTGCAACTCCGGCGTCAAGACGCCGTGGGGCACCAGTTCGAAAAAGAATTCAATCTCGCTCTCATACGGCGAGGACACGATCGAGTAGGGACGTTCCGTTCGTTTCTGGGCTGCCTCGACCCCCAAGGTTGCATACTGACCGGGCTGAAAACGGAACTCGCCGCCTGGATTGACACGTATGCTCCACAGGTCGGGGGCAAAGTCCACCCGTTTCGTGATAGTTGCTCGATAAAACTTGTCATCTGGCGTCGCCATAGATCTTTGGGCTGTCATCCCCGGCAACTGGCTAAGCGTTTGGATGCCATTCACGGCATCAGCGATCGGAAACCTTCGACTGATTCAAATAGCGAATACCATGGTTCACTTCTCGGGAATAAGGGCATGTCTCCGAACACCTGCAAGGGATTTTCCATGGATCAGACCGATCGAAGAGATCGTCTTTGCGGCAGCTCGGGGGCCCGACCTTGCTGTCTGCCGGGTACAAAGTTTATTACACCAGTCCCGGCCGGTGTTACAAAAACTTGAATGGTTAGGAGTTTTAGGGAAGCGGTTAACTGTGGCCGCCAACCGCCGGAATGACAGGCTCGGGGGCGGCGGGAATTGCCTTCAGTTGATCTAACTCCGCCATGGTTCGCTCCCACCGGCGCTTATCATGTTTGGTCGCAATCGGTGCGTTGAGGTCGGAGTAAAACGCGAGGATATCGGTTCGCAAGTCCGGCGTGAGCCGCGCAAAGTGGCGTTTGGCAAGCTCATCGAGTAGACGGGCGTAGGTGTTGTCGGTGAGCACATACTCTCCCGCGTGCGTCTGCCGGCCAGTATCGAAGTCTTTATTGGGCAGGCTCAAATGCTGATTCCCTGCCTCGATCAGAACCGCACGATATTCCTGATCGGTCCGCTCCAGGCTCTTGAGGAACAACTGCTCCTCCCGGGGAGTGGGAGCGTTGAAGGCCATCGCCCGGAGGGGTCCCACCTTGGGAACGATTTTTAGGAGAAATGCCAAAAACCGCGTACCCACTCCTGGCTTCTGATAGTTGCTGCCCCACTCCTGCTCATATTGCTTGCGCGACAAGCGGTAACGAAAGGTCTTAGCCTTGAAATTGGGATGACTGCGAGTCAATTCATCGCGATGGGCGACGAGCGCGGCCTTGGTCATTTTGGGGATGACTACGCTGATCGCGCGGCGATAGGAACCAATCGAGAGATCGATGTCCGTAAATACGTCGTTTATATCGATGCCGTAAGTTTTCTGGAACGCGCGCTCCAGTACCGGTTTCGACACCTCGAAACCGATAAAGTCGTGGTACACATCTCCTCCAAACTGATTCTTGGCCACCTCGGCCACGTCGAGACCAAATTCGGCGCGTATATGGGCCTTGGGATTGTCGGCGTAGGTCACGAAATCGCCATGCCGGGCGCGTAGCTTGGGAAACTGCATGGAAACGATGCGGTTGACGGCGGGATGACCCTCGGTGTCGGATGCATAGTGCGCCAGCGCGCCCAAGGCGAAGGCGTATTCGTTGATGTCTGAGGATTCGCCGATCAGATTCTCGACAAAATCTCCGCTGCGGACGTAGTGCACCAGGTCACTGAAATACTTGTTGCCAAAAGGATAATAGCCCATGTCCTGGATCATGGATCCGCCGTAGGCGAAGGCATGAGCCTTGCGCAGATCCTGCGGCGTGGCTCCGGGAAAACGGCGAAGCAGCATGGGAGCGATCCGGTCGTTCCATACCAGATCAACGACCTCCTCATGCGTCAGCACTGAGTAGGCTGACGCGACACGAATCATGCCAACTAGCAAGATGAGGCATGCAACCAACTTTCGCCAAGGTAGCCGCATTCCAGATTTCATTGCGAGGTTAGATCGAAGATGCTTTTTCATGGCGCCCGCCGAATCGTCTTTCCGCAGGATCGGTTTCGCTCCTCCGCTGTCAGGCCCGCACTCGAGTTGGATGGAACTTCAAGACAGATATCGCAAGGTTTTTTCGATCAGATCGGCGGTTCCTCGATAGGGATCGCCCGGACTATCCCACTCCATCGACAGATAGCCTTCATAATCATGCCGCTTAAGCACCGCGAAGGTTCTGGCCAAGTCCACGCGGGCCAGCTTTCCCTCGCGGCCGACTTCCATTTCCTTTACGTGGCAGATGTTGTAAGCCTTGCCGGCCATGGCATCGATCCCCCGGTATGCGTGATCCGCGTCGAAATTTGCGAGCGTGTTGCCGAAATCTGGCAGTGCATGTAGCCAGGGGTTGTTCACCCTGTCAATCAGCTCCACCAGGAAAAATGGCTCCTCGCTAAGCGGGTTGTCGTTTTCAAGATTCACTATCACCTTTTTGCTCGAAGCATACTCGACGATCTCTGAGAAACTTCGAGCCGCGCGCTCCAGATCTGGTTTTGAATCCTTGGCATCCGGGATGTTGGTGCGAACGCTCGGGGCACCGAGCGCCGCTGCCCGATCCACCCACTTCTTGGCGAACAGAATCGCCTCGACGCGCTCCTCTCGGTTGGCGGCATAGGGACTGTGCTCACCATCCACAGCGATGTTGGCGATCATTGCCTGGGCTCTCCCAACCGCGGCTCGGAACCGCTCGAGGTATTCGGGGTCGGTCGATGGGAAATGTCCCGTCCAAGGCTCGATCTTATTGATCCTGAACTTGGCGATCACATGCGCTGCAAAATCTTTCAACTCGATTTTGCCCGGCGAGGGCTGCCCCGGTTTCTTAATAAAGTCGCGGAAGGGATAGGAGGCCACCGCAATGCGCTCTCGCGGCTGAGAGGGAAACGACAGATTAGGTCCGCTGCTCGCCGGAGCCGCTCGCAACGCACCATATGAAAGATGGCACGCTGCTGCCGCCGACACCGAGCGCGACAGGAATTCGCGTCGCGTAATCATGAGAAGGCAGTCTATCAGGAGGACTTCCAGATGAATGCACAATCGTTAGCCGCGACGAGACCCCCGCGTTACCGCGCCAGGTTAAAGAACCAACCAGAGTTAGCCTTGACTTTCGCCGAATATTCGCCCACAATTCGGGCATGGCGATAACCAAACGGCAGCGACAGGTGTATGACTTTATCTCGCGTTTCGTCAGCGAGAAGGGGTACTCGCCTTCCTTCGAGGAGATCGGCGAGGGGGTGGCATTGAGCTCGCTGGCAACTGTGCACAAACACATCACCAATCTTGAACAAAAAGGCCTGCTGACGCGCGGCTACAACCGGAGCCGGTCCATCGACCTACTGCCGCCGAAAGGCAGGCTGAAGCAGTCGATGGCAGTCAACACGGGATTGGTATTGCCGCTGATGGGACGAATCGCGGCGGGTCGGCCTATCCAGGCGATCGAGAATCCGGAGTCGATTTCGCTTGCCGACTTCGTTCAATCCAAAGAGGTCTTTGTCCTCGAGGTGCGTGGCGACTCCATGCAGGATGAGGCGATCCTCGATGGCGACTACGTTCTAGTGGAGAGGAGCAAGATAGCGCACAACGGCGATATCGTAGTGGCGATTGTCAATCGCGATGACGCTACCCTGAAACGGTTCTATCGCGATGGAGACAACATCCGCCTCGAGCCATCGAATCTGAATATGAAGCCGATCGTGGTGCACGCGGCCGCCGTGGAAATCCAAGGCCGAGTGATCGGCGTGCTGAGGAAATACTGAGCTATCGCTTCTAGCTGTAAAACAAAAAGCCTGAACTGGGCCGGGCTTTGAGCGCTCGAATTCCTTCTGACTCTCTCTTGCCGGATGAGGTGCAGCTCTGTCGACCTGCGCCAATGATGAAAAGGTTAGCCGATGTGTTTGTCGAGGGCCTTCTGAATGGTCTCTTTCGGGACGTAGCCCACGATCTGCTCTTTCACCTGACCGCCTTTTATTACCAGCAGCGTGGGGATGCCGCGAACTCCGTAGCGCATGGGGGTAGCGCTGTTGCGGTCCACATCCATTTTGGCGACTTTGACCTTGTCCTTGTAGGTCTCGGCCAGCTCGTCGACGATGGGGGCAAGAGCGCGGCAGGGGCCGCACCAGGTTGCCCAGAAGTCGATCAAAACAGGCTTATCGGACTTGAGCACGTCCGAGTCGAAATTCGCGTCGTTCACTTCCACAATTGCGTTGTTTGCCATTGATCCTCCGGAAATCCAGTTCTCAATCCCGGTTCTCAGTTCTCCAGCGAGAGTGGAACCGCTCCGGCATTGCCGCCGAACCGATATCGTAACACTTTCATTGGATGCGGCGGAGGGGCAGAAGTCGCAAGAAGGCGCATGGTCGTTGATGGTTCGTGGTTTGGCTCTCGAAAAAACTTGCTCTTCCACTCCGCTGTTCAATTACGGCGACCCAGCCGCGCAAGACGAAGCGAGTCAATCTGCCGGATGAACCAACCTGGCCTTCTGTCTCGGAAGCTTTGGCAACGAAGTACGACCAAAAAACTTAAAAGTGTCCGCTTACTTCGCGGGGGAGGACGTCTCGGCCACCTCCCCCAGAGCTGCCAAACCACGATTCAAAGGCTAAGGTTGGCCCCCTTGTTCTGTAAACGTAACGTGGGTAATCCGACCCTGCGGCGGGGTAAGAGAATCGGGTAAAAGGTCGATTGGACGGAGCTTTTTCCAGCCGTGTCGAACATAACTAACGGCAGATCGTCGGCATTGACCGAAAAGACGGCAGGCCGAAAAGCCGCGCTTGCAGGTTACCGCACGGCTTGCCGTAAATGAAATTCCACGGGATTGGTGGCAGGCGGATTTGTCTATTGAGTTTTCCAGGTCCTGCCGGCATCGGAAGTGACCCAGGTTTGACCCGCGGCCGTGTTGAGTTTGCCGTGCGCGTGATCGGCGAATGCGATAGCGATGATGTCGTCGGAGAGAGTAGAACTGCCGGAGCGCGGAGTCAGGCGGGTCCAATTCAGGCCCATATCTTCGGAATGGTAAAGAAGTCCTGAGGAACCGCCAACCCACACTTCCATTCCCAGCGCGGCAAGGGCGCGGAATCCCTTTGTGTGGTCAACC
>JBPYDQ010000137.1:0-3730 GCA_051986135.1 Terriglobales bacterium
GGGGGACGGGATGCGCCGGAGCCACGAACAACGCATTCTCGGGGAGAATGAACGCTGTTCTGGCCAATCCTAAGCAAGCGTCCCGGGTGCGATTCCAGCCTATGTTGAAATTAAGGTTACGCGGGTAATTGTAATCGCGGCAGCAGCCGTTAGCGAAATAACAAAGGATACTGCGGTAGTCTTTGACCAGCTTTGGTCAAGGAGACGACCACTCGATGAAACGGTGCGCATTGTGCGGCGGACGACTGGGTCTGATTTCTCATCGAAAGGGCGTGCTTCGCTTTTGTAAGTTGGCGCATAAATTCGCGTACATCGAACGCGAGCGTGAGCAGCAAAAAGCCGAACACCGCAGAAAATTGTGGTTCGACTTTCTTAGCCGCCGCTCGGCTTAGGCTCCTATCTCCTTGGCAATAGCTCCGAGAACTAGGCAAAATTTGCTACGAATCCGTCGCGCGCTTGCACCCGACGCCCAAACCAACTGAGCAGCGTGCGGTCCGCCCGTTCGGTTCCCGTCCGGACTGTAACGTCCATACACCCCAACCTCTAATAAGTATTATGATCGTTTGCAGCGCGCTGATGTTTATCGCGCCTTCTGATAATAAGCTATTCGGGCTATTTGGATAGCATTGCCGTTCGCACAATATCGGGCGATCGCACGCGCTCCCAGAACTTTGGATTTTGCGGCGATTGGATCCGCACCCAGTGGTATTGATCAAGTGTTTTCGCGACCAGGCGGATGTCATCGCTCAGATTGTCAAGGACTAGGTCCGCGTTCTTCACGCGCACAACGAGCAAGAGGTGATGCTCCCCACTAGCTAACGCGACCTCGGACAGCAGCAATTATCGAGACGGCCAGCCACGCGCGAGGAGCTCGTGTCGCTTGGTCACCGCGTAATCCTTGCAGTCGCCCGCCAGTGGTAAGATCGCCCACTCATCCGTTGTCTCGTCGCCGGGTGTGATCTCGGCAAAAATGCTCCTGTTCACGTCGCGATTGACACCATTGAGTTCGTGCCAGCGGTTGGGCGTTAACACCACGTTGCGGCGACGGAAATCAATATCGTGAACCTTGCAATCATCCGGATAGCGCAGGCAAAACCGGGAATACCCGATTGGAGGGAGTGCCGCGGTGACCTGAAAATTGATCAGGCGAAGGAGCGGCACCGAAATTGCCGACCGGACGGCAGCAGTGGCGCTAGCCGTTATGGATGCGCCGGGGAAGCGCAACGCCACGATCTGTGAAGGCGAGAGATCCGAGAAAAGTAGCGGCGCGACCTGGCCAGCCGACCGAGTAGGAAAATGCGGTGAGGTCGAAGAATCAGGGAAGCGAAGCGCCACCTGCTCGGCAGGGGAAGGACCGGGGGAGTAGACCACAGTGGCCGGCCAACCCCCGAGCCAGTGACTGACGATGCCAACAAAGAGGAGGGAGAGCTGCAGACGGCGCTCTAATGCCAAATTGCGCGGCATGCGTCGGCCCGCCTATGACCCCATACACTTGCTCTATTTCAATCCGTGATGGCTAATTTCTGATCAAAGCGAGGATTTCAGGCTTGTTGCACCTGCCCGAAGCCACACCTGGCCAAGCCACTGAAAACTAGGCCGATCCACAATGGCTGCGCTTCCGTGTAACTTAAAAATCGCCGAATCTGATGATAATGGCTTTAGCCATTAGGAGGGCGACAATGAAAATCATGGCCAAGGCCGCAGTGGCGGCTGGGCATTTGTACGCAACGACGGTCGGAGCCTCTGCTCACGTCGTTCCTGGCGGCTACGGCTATTATGCGTTCGGACCATACCGGCATTATGCCGCTGAACGGTTCTACCAGTGCGAGCACTTTAACTGCGCTTCGGACTGCTGTCCCATCGGATCGAGCATGTACCCGGGCGGCTACTGTGGCTGGCATGTCGTCGGTTGGCGCGGCTGGTAGAAACGCCAAACAACGCATCCGGCGAGGTGTGCGGAACCCGGCCATTCCCGAATGGCGGACCGGCCTCTGCACAGCTATTGTGATAGTCGATTGTGTTTTGGAGCAAAGCCTTGGCGGATCGCCCAGATGGCTGCCTGCGTGCGGTTCTGCGCTCTTGTTTTGCGTAGAATGGCCTTGAGGTGAACCTTAACGGTGGCTTCCGACAGGTTATACAACCGCGCGATCGCTTTGTTCGATTGTCCCTGGGCTAGACCGATAAGGATGTCGCATTCGCGTGGCGACAGTCCGGGTTGGCTGTTGGTCCCGCGTTGATAAGTCAATGAAGCACTGACTGCATCGCGCTTACCATGTTCGCCACTGATCGGGATGATCGAGGCGCTCACCGTCGTCGCGGCTGATTCGCCAAACACGAACACCCGCTGATCCATCAATAAGAGCTCCAGTACCTTGATCAGGGTATCGCGCGAGCCAAGATTGAATATGCAGGCATCGGCAGAAAGCGCCAGGATATCTTGCTGTTCGGGGAGGCCATTGCCCTGTGCCACCAGCACTACTTTAGCATCAGGCATCGACGACCGGAGCATTCGAATGGTCTCCACAGTCTCACTCAGATTTGCAGTTTTTGGATCCATTCCGACGATTGCCAACGCCTGCTGGCTCGTTAAAGAGGGAACATGTGGCAATTCTGCCGGTCGGGCCGCACACGCCACTACCTCGTAACCGGTCTCCCGCAAAAGAGAGGCTAATCCCTCCCGCAGCAGCACTCCTGGAGCAATGATTACGGCCGGTCGACTCTTACTCATGGCATTCCACTAATCATCGATACCATGTCCCACCGGTACTTACCCGTTCCCGTCGGTACTAAAATTTTAGTCAACTGGCCAAAAACAATTGAGTTTATCGTAAATCTGCAAAATGGGCCGCAGCACCGAGGGAGTTGCCGAAGAAGGAGAAGAAGTTCACACGACTCGCGACCAGCTCTGCCAATCGTCCCGCGAATCCGCTTTGGAGCGGTCAGGAAAAGCTACGTTCGTTCAAGGGGCTAATGGTAAAGAAGCTTAGCGTGGAGCTAGCGCTGCGTAACCCCAGGGTGCGCTCTGCAGACAGGCTTGAATATTAACCGCCGAATCAAAACTTTTCCTTAGCGTCATACTGGAACTCTTTTAGCGGATAGATTCCAAGTACTGCACTTTGGCTTTCCCAAGGAGGAACCTTCATTACGATACAGTCGCTACTTTTATGATAACAAACCTGAAGCTCGATGTGTTGCCCGCAGCTATTTGTTGCGGTAATCCAGTGCTCAAAGAGTTTCTTATTGACGGTCTCGGGTGTGTAGTGGCTTCCTAGAGCAATGCAAGGTTTTTTCGATCTTGCTAAGGGGGGCCCGCTTGAGTTCTGCCGTCCATAGAGGGCCAACGTTGTGGACCCTCGTGAGATAGCGAATAACGTTAGCATCCGGAGCGAGGTATACCGGAATTGGCAGGACGCTCAGCGCAGCGAGCAGGGTTTCTATGCAATGACTGTTCTCCCATCTAAAAGTCGACGCCGGCTGCCTCAATCGCACGCTGTAGCGCCTCAGCGGATTTCGATGCTCAGTCGGCCGTCGGGCGCGAGCTCGTGCTACGGCGGCTAGCCAGCGTCCTCTAGCGGCTGCGGCGTACGCACACCACTAAAAACACACAAAAATTGGATTCGTTTTGCCAAAATCCAAAATCACGGCTACCTAACTAATGATCGTTGCCCTCGGATGGCACGTAGTGCACTAGCAAGCTTTGAGACCGCAACGGCGCCGGCATCACTTTCGC
>JBPYDQ010000138.1:0-11420 GCA_051986135.1 Terriglobales bacterium
GAGGTCAAAATTCTGCCTAGAATGCTCCTGGAGGGGGGGAGCTTGCGGATCATAATCCTCGAAAGTCGCCATAGCTTAAGTGCTGCCTCAATGGGGCGCAGGTAGAGCGTACTGGTTAATCACGAGCGGCAGACTAAATCCATCCTGGTATGACTTCAACGGCTCAACGAAGTGTTCTATAATTGTACTCCTGCGTCCTTGGCTCCTGTTTGCACGGATAACACACTTCCGGTGGCTGCGGGGCGGCGATTAAGGGTCGGATGATGTACGAGCGCTATTTCGGTCTGCGCGAGAAACCATTCTCGATCCTGCCGGACCCCGATATGATCTATTGGGGCAAGAACCATCGGCTGGCGTTCGCTATGCTAGAATTCGGCGTCATGAATAACGCCGGGTTCACGGTTATTACCGGGGACATAGGATCCGGAAAGACCACGCTATTACGCTGCCTTTTGAGAAAACTCGACAGTAATATCAAGGTGGGGCTGATTTCGAATACGCCGCGGGGGAAGGGCGAGTTGTTGCAGTGGGTTATGATGTCATTGGGGCAGCCCTTTGAGGAGAATTATCCGAGCCTATTTAGCCGGTTACAGCGCTTTCTCCGAGAGCAGCATTTACGCGGTGAGCGGACTATTGTCATAGTGGATGAGGCTCAGAATCTGGGCTCCGATGCTCTCGAAGAGCTGCGAATGCTCTCGAATATTAATGCGGATAAGGATCAATACCTGCAAATTATTCTTATCGGTCAGCCGCAATTAAGGGATCTCTTGCGCTCCCCCCAGTTGCTGCAATTCGCCCAACGGGTGTCTTCGGATTTTCATCTCAAACCGCTAGAAGCGAACGAAGTGCGCGATTACATCGACTGCCGGCTTAGGGCCGCCGGCGGCCAACCTGAATTATTCACCGAAGCGGCGTGCAAGGCAATTGCGCATGCTAGCCAAGGCATTCCGCGAACTATCAACATTCTTTGCGACACCGCCCTGATTTACGGATTTGCCTCGTCTGCGAATCACGTGACGGAGGACCTGGTGGCCATGGTCATCGAAAATAAATCACAATATGGCGTCCTGCCGCTAACACCGGTCTAGCTTCCGGCCGGTGGTGCCTGGAGAAAGTTACCACGCCAGCGGTAGCCACGCACCCAATGGGAAACTAGTCAAACAAAACCCAGTGAGCTTGACCAACGCTTTCATTGGGATTCGCACAAACGACCGCTGGTGAGCGTTTGGATCGAGGGATGTAATTCCCCAAGGCGGCCTCGAAAAAACGAATGGCTGGCCAGTTCTGTGGCTTTACCGCCTATGAAAAACTGAGAAGGTTTCTCACTTGTCCACGGTTCCGAGGATTTCATGCCTGAAGACCTGAAGCCTGGTGTTCGATACATGCGACGCTCCGTTCTGATTATCATCGCAGCGATTGGTGCAATGGGCGCAACGGCCATTGCACAGGGCTTCGTGACGCCTTCTACGCCCCTGGGCCAAGGCTTCGCCCCCAACGGCATGCAAAGCACGCCGTCCAATCCCTCGCTGGGCGCGCCGCTCCAGCAGTTTAATCAAGCGCCGCCCTTGACCGGACGATCTGGGCTCTCGACCTTTAGCGGCAATGCGAGGACGCTCAACTCACTTGTTGCCCCGACCGCAACCGGCCGGGTCGCCCCGGAAGGTCCGATTGGGGGTCCCGAGCGTCCCGAAGGTCCCTTGCGCTAGCGTCCTGGAACGACGCGATAGGTGCGTAGGTGCGGGACTACCGCTGAACTCCTACGCTCGTCTGAACGCATTGAGCAATGATACGGTATCGGGCTGACGCGTCCGAATGATCAGATTTTGGAAACTCCACAAAGTCCGCAGCCTGACGAAAAGCCTTGGCGCCGCTATCGCACATGGTCGAGCTGCTGAATTGAACCGTTTGTGTGGCCACGGCGGCGCTTCGACCACCAGTCCCATCCGTGACTAACAGCGTAACGAGTATCAGCGTCCACATGTTAGACCTCTTTTGTTCAGCTGCCCTGCAAGTCAGAAATAATAGGCGATCGCCCGGAAAAGCGCCATGAGTTCGACACAGCCATTGGCTCCTGCTCGATCCGACCACCGTTAGCAGGGCCGGACCGTGTCAGCGCATTAGGCAGGCATAACAAAATGACGCGAGTGCTCAAAATCTGGATCATCAGCTTGGTTATAACGGTAGTCGTGATATGGGCCTCTTATCACTGGCTTGACCGAGCTATCGCATTGTGGGTACGCGATGCTTTCGGAAGCACGCGGGTGCCGGATAAGCTGGTTGATTCTCCAGTGTCTTCGACTTCGTTTATGTCAGCACTCATATTTGTCATCTGTGGTCTTTTGGCCGTCTCGGGACGCAGTTTCTCGAAGCTCGAAACGACGATCACAATATGCGTAATCAGTGCGATAAGTACTATTCTCATCAAGGATCAACTCAAGTTCTTATTCGGAAGAACGTGGCCAGACACGTGGGGTCCGGGAATTATCTCTTTCCTACGCAACGGCGCTTACGGATTTCATTACTTCCACAATGGACGATCCTTCGGATCTTTTCCGTCCGGTCACGCGGCGGTCGCTGCAGCGGTTTTCTCCATTCCATATCTTCTGTTCCCAAAGCTGCGCGTGATCGCGGCCGCCTGCATTGTCGCAATCAACATCGCACTCGTGATGCTCAATCTCCACTTCCTCAGCGATGTCATTGCCGGCAGTTTTCTTGGCTTTTCGATTGGACTGTTCACTATTTGCCTATTGCGCGCGGCCAGTTCCAGTCACGCAGCCGAGACGCGGGCCAGAATCGGCCGCGCCGACGACTCACGAAAGACGGCAATCGTCGCATGATGGCGTTATGTAGGGCGTCAACGCCGTGGGCGGCATCAGTTCCCTCCTAGCCAATATTTTTTCCCGAAGATGGAGTAACTTAGCACGCGCGCTGCTAAGCCTTCCGTCCTCGGAACGGCAGCCGCAATGCACGTCTGATGCGCGTCACTTTTTGCTCCAGCGGCCGATCGGTCTCCGGCCGTACCATCGGGCTCCCTCCCTTTGGAGCGAAAAACGCCAAATAAACCCAAGAGAAGCCGAAAAGAGGAAAGCTAAGGTGGGCGTAGTAAATTGACGGATCTTATGTAGCTTTTAGTCTACCAGCCTGAATTCCATCCGATGGGCTATCGGGATATGAACAAGCGATTGCTGGACCGGCGTGAATTCAATCTACTTTCCGTAGCCGCTAGCCTATCACTCTCCAGTCTCGGAGCACCCGTGGCAGCGCAAGAAAATTCATCTTCAGCCGCTCCTACAACGGTAGAGCGTACGGTAAAGTTCCGCGATGGCACTGCCGTCCCCGCAGTTGGCCAGGGTTCTGCAGGTCTCGCACAGGGACGGCGCCCGAACGCGGTTGAGGAAGAGGCGCTACGTACAGGCATATCGCTTGGCATGACAGTGATCGACACGGCAGAGGGATACGGTGAGACGCCGGGTGGCGCCGAGAAATTGATCGGCCAGGTGATTGCCGGTCAGCGCGACCGGGTGTTCCTGGTTTCCAAAGTGACACCATTTCACGTGGACGCAGACGGGATCGCTCGTTCTTGCGAGGCAAGCTTGGCCCGTCTCGGAACCGATCATCTCGATCTGTATCTTTTGCATTGGCGGGATCGGGACACCGACCTTTCAAAGGTCGTAGCGGGCTTCGAAAGCTTACGGGCGCGAGGGAAGATTCGTGCCTGGGGGGTCTCCAATTTCAAACTCAGCGATATGGAAGATCTTATCCGGGTCCCAGATGGTCATCGCTGCGGCACTAATCAGGTCCGCTATAGCCTCGAGCATCGCGCCATAGACTATGACCTTCTGCCGTGGTGTCAGCAGTACGGGATGCCAGTGATGGCCTATTCTCCACTTGGCATTGGCAGCCTGGTGCAAGATCCTACGCTAAGACGAATTGGCGCCGCCCACCACTGCGCGGCGACGGCTGTCGCACTCGCTTGGGCGATCCGCACTGGTAACGTCATCGCAATCCCCGAATCTGGCCTAGCTTCCCATGTAAAGGAGAACGCTGCAGCACTGTCACTGATGTTGTCCGCTCAAGAACTTCAGACGCTCGATTTAGCCCATCCACTGACGTGGTTAGATTTTTTGCGGTATTTGGTCGACGGCAGCAAACAATGGCTGCATCATGTTGAGGATATGTTGTAGGCATCTGTGGCCTTCGCAAGCCGAGAAGGCGGTCCGCATCGTAAACGGGGGCGCACCTTTGCAGCGAAGCAGCCGGCTCCGAGGCGGCAGCAGCGAACCGCGGCACGCGCCTATCGTGAATTCGCGTCGGTGAAGCGGGTCACCATCGCGACTCGGGCCATCATCGGTCAATCATCGTGAGGAGTGGTATCAATCAAGCGGCTGGGAAAAGTTCGAGGGATGGTCAGCTGCACCCAGTGATCCACGACATAAGCAGCTTTGCATGACGCTCCCGCGACAGTTGGATCATTTTTGTACGCCGTACCCCTTTACCACCGGACGCCGTGATCTTAGACGGGTTACAGTTAAGCTCGTTAATATAGAGATATCACCAAAATAATAAACTGCACGGCTCGACTGAGCTCGCAAAAGCTTGACTACCGGCGCTCTCCGCTTATAGAGTGGCATGTCTGCGTCAACAAAAGGAAGGATAACTAAAATGTCGAACAACAACCTCAACAATAACAACAACAATAACAATAATAATAACTAAGATCTCGCCCTGATGGGGCGCGGCAAAGACCCGAGAAGGGGCCTAAAGCCGCGCCCGTTTGAGCTTCACCCGTTGAGGCGATTAGCTGGAGGTTGGGTTGATCCGCCACTCTTAGACGCGCTCGGAGCTCAGTTTGCAGACGTGCCTAGAGACGATCGTGCCACCGCGCCTCGATTGGCCACGACAACCAATGGCCCATCCCGCAGGAGCTTGACAGCCCCTGTTGACGATTTCGATCCGCAGCCAGCTCTTGCCGCATGGTCCTAGGCCGCCGCTCGGACAACGTTTTGGGGGCTGTACCTAGAATCTCGATTAAACCTCTCCCCAAGTCGTCTTTTTAGTCTGTACTCAGCATACCATTGATGTTGCAAGGCGTCACCGTAGGATCAGCCCACTGACGCGGGCCCAGGTATGAAGAGTCTGCTGCGCCTCCTCATCATCACGATGATTTTTGGCTATGCTGTCGCCGCGCAGCAATTACACACGGGCGTGGGCTCTTCCCGCTCGATGCGCGGGCCGGCCTATCCTGCAACATCGCAGCGGGGACCCGCCTTCCCAACGACCCGCGGTTTGCCCACGGCGAAAGGCTCGACAGCCGAAGTACCGCTTCGTCCCGCGGTCAACAACACGCTTCCTCTGCCACGCGGCGCGCGCCCGGACTGTCCGAAATGGAATTGGTCAAACGGCGCGCCACCACCAATGCGGCCGCCGTTCGATAGAACAAAACTGTACTGTCCGCCGACGATTTTCAACCCTCCAAATCCGCCAATCGGCTGTATTTGTCACTCCTGATCGGCATGAGGAACGCTCTGGTATCCGGGCACGCCGGTCCCCGTTCGGAAACTGACCGCCCGGGTAGTCAATTGTGCATCGCTGAAAGTCTCGGCCCGCGAGCGTCGCAGATGATCGGCGGCGCGATGACCGCAAAAAAATTCGTGATCTGTGTCGAGGAGCATCTCCCGGAACGGAATCTGCTCTCTGCCCTAAACTAGCCTAAGCGTCTCTTGCAGGGACGCAGCCAGCACTGCCACGTGCTGGCCTAGCAGAAGGTCATTGATTTCAAAGCCGCCAAGGCTATGCTCTCGACCGGCTTTGGCAACCCTCAGCCATAAACTGGATTGATGCCACCGGTCTCCTGCGTTGAACATGTCTATCTGCCCCGGATAGAATTGTGGCGTGTAGCTGCGGACCGCAGCCATCGTAGCCATCTCAACTCGTTGCCTCGGCTTGAGCATCGCAGGAGTAACTCCCACGGTCGCCTCGGCTGTACCCAACCGACGGTGAAGGTGTTCCACAAAGTAGCGCTGCCGGTCCGCCAGCGAGCCAGAGGTCAGACCTCTGATATGAGAACCAATCCGCTGCAAAATTTGTGGCACGCGCCGGAACGTTGTCGGATAGGGGCTACCGATAAGCGCGAGCAGAGCCACTTGTTGGCGCGCTGCAGTTAACTGTTGCGCTACCTCAAAGGCAATCGTGCCTCCCGCACAGTGCCCGGCGATAAAGTAGGGACCACAAGGCTGGTAACGGCGTATGTGGTCAATCTCGTAACGAGCGAGTGCTTCCACTGATCTTAGAGGCGCGCTGCTGCCATCCAGGCCCGGAGGCTGAACTGCGAGAACCGGCTGGTCCTCATCCAACTGGCGCGCCAGTGCGACAAGACAGAAAGCATCACCGCCATGTCCGGATACTACAAAAATCGGTGGCTTCCGCCCGTTGGCCTTAATTGGTATGATGGCACCTGAACTGTTTATCACCTCCGCCTGCCGCAGAACGGTAACAATCTCTTCCTTCATGCGAGCCAGCGCCGCTCGCATTTCGGCATCAACCGCGCCCACGGGCGCGCTGCATTTTAGTCGGCCCTCCTCGACCCACAGCATCACCTTCCGCTCCCGGAGTACCGAGAGAAACGCGGCAGCGTCGCTCAAAAGTCGAACTCCTCGCGCTGAGCCGAACCAATATCTGAAATCAATCCTCCATTCGAGACTATGAGCACGTCAATGGCCTGTGAAAGCTTGTCTATTGTTGGCGACTCGAACAAACTCGCGAGGTTGAGATCGATACCGAAAGCGTCACGGAGGCGCATTGCAAGTGCTACAGCTTTTAGGGAGTCTCCCCCTAGATCAAAAAAATCGTCATGGACCCCGATTTGATCATCCAAGAATAGCTCGCTCCAGATCTTTGTGACAACCTTCGCAGTTTCCGTCCTTGGAACCGCCTCTTCATCGGAGATCTTTCTGAACGGTGGCGGCAGGGCTTTTCGATCAATCTTCCCATTGATCGTCAACGGGAAGGATTCCAGCTGCACGAAGTGCGTCGGAACCATATATTCCGGCAGTCTTTCCTTGAGATACGCTCGCAGGTCACCGCTGTCTACTACAACTCCCTCGCGCGAAACCACATATCCCACGAGCCGTTTGTTGCCGGGCTCATCTTCTCGCGCCAAGACAGCGCAAGATGCAATTTTCGGCAGGGACGCCAGCGTTGCCTCAATCTCGCTGAGCTCGATGCGGTAGCCACGAATCTTAACCTGATCGTCAGTACGTCCCAAGAATTCCAACGTACCGTCCGCCCGGTAGCGTGCCAAATCTCCTGTTTTATATAGGCGCGCGCCAGGGACGACGCCAAATGGGTCGGGCAGAAATCGCTCCGCATTCAGCTCCGGTCTATTCAGGTAACCACGTGCTACCCCTACGCCCCCGATGTAGAGCTCGCCTTTCACTCCGGCCGGTAACGGGTGCAGGTTTGAGTCAACCACATAAAGTTGCGTGTTCGCGATTGGTCGGCCGATCGGCACAGAGCCACTCAACGAGTCCGCCAGTTGCACTTCGTAGACGCAACAGCCAACCACCGTCTCCGTAGGGCCATACTCGTTGAATAGCCGTGTTGGTGAATTGCGCCAGATCCGCAGGGTGTCAGCCAGCAGGTTCTCGCCGCCGATTACGAATGTCAGCGGTAGCCCTATTGCCTGCTGCGGAGTTATCTGTTGGTTCAGCAACTCTAAGTGTGCTGGGGTGATCTTAACAAGCCGCCGACCGCCGGGGCGGAGCAATGCGGCCACCAAATTCTGTGCGCCAATGTCCTCCGGCAGGAGGTCCACTCTACCCCCGGCGAGTAATGGCGGGTAGAGACTGGTGACCGTAAGGTCAAATGCAATGGACGTGTGAACAGGAGCCGAACAATCAGGCGTGACCTCATAGGTGCGGATTGCCCACCACAAGTAATTAACTAAGCCACGATGAAGGATCATCGCGCCTTTCGGCTTTCCGGTCGATCCCGAGGTGTACATAACGTATGCTAGATTCAAAGCCGAAGCGACTGGATTGGGATTGCGCCCGGGTTCCTGCGCAACGATTGGCCATTCGGAATCCAAATAAGTCACTTCATCGACCAAAGAGAATAAACCGCGACAGTTCTCGTCTGTTACCAGCACGCGCAGCTGTGCATCTTGGATCATTAGCAATAATCGTTCGACTGGGTATGCTGGGTCCAAGGGCACGTACGCGCCACCCGCCTTCCAAATGCCGAGCAGCGCCACGACCATTTCCAGCGAACGCCTGAGACAAACGCCCACGAGCACATCGGGTCCTACGCCACGCTTTCGCAAGTGGTGCGCGAGCTTATTGGCACGATCGTTCAGTTCCCCATAGCTGAGCCGAAACTCGCCAAATGTAAGCGCGACAGCTTCTGGCCGTTCATTTACCCGTTGCTCGAACAGCTCATGCGCACAAACCTGAGGAAAATCCGCGGCAGAGTCGTTTAATGGGCGGACGAATTGCATCCCCTCACCTCTCGAAATTGTCATAGTGACACACCGACGATTTCCTTCATAATTTCATTTGATCCCGCATATATGCGCTGTACTCGACTGTCTGCCCACATCCGGCCTATCAAGAACTCATGCATATAGCCGTAGCCGCCGTGCAGCTGCAAACATTCATCAATTATCCGGCACTGGTGCTCAGTCAGCCAGTACTTGGCCATAGCGGCAGTGGCTTCATCAAGTTGTCCGGCAATGAACCGGCGAATGCAATCGTCCACGAAGACGCGCCCGATGTGAGTTTCTGTCTTACATTCCGCTAGCTTAAAACGTGTGTTCTGAAACTCGAGAAGCGGCTTACCGAAGGCCTTGCGCTCTTTCACATACCGAACGGTAATCTCAACCGCGCGCTCCGCTGCCGCAACTGCGCTTAAAGCAATGGACAGTCGCTCGTAGCGAAGCTGATCCATTATCTGGAGCAGTCCACGTCCTTCGCCCGGACCGAGCAAATGCTCCGCAGGCACCCTCACGCCGTCGAAGAATATCTCGCAGGTATCCTGGGCATGCCTGCCGATTTTCTTGAGCAAACGACCAACGCGATAACCAGGAAGATCCCTTGTCTCGACCACCAGTAGCGAAAGTGCTCTCGGGCCAGTGACCTCAGGACTGGTGCGAACGGCAAGGCAGACAAGACCCGCCTGACTGCCATTAGTAATAAATGTCTTCGACCCGTTGACCAGGTAATAACTACCATCCTTACGGGCAGTAGTCTTAATAGCCTGCAAGTCAGAGCCGGAGCTAGGCTCCGTGATGCCGATTGCGCCAATGAGCTCACCGCGAGCCATGCGCGGTAACCAACGGAGCTTCTGTTCTTCGCTGCCATAGGCCAGAATGTAATTCGCAGCAATGCTCTGGTTGCCGAAACCCGAATGGACGCCAGAGCGGGCGAGTTCCTCGATAACTACCGCTTCGTGGGTGAAATCTCCATCACCACCACCGTATTTTTTGGGCACGTCCGCAAGCAGCAATCCCGCTTCACCCGCCTTCTTCCAAGCCTCAGCGTCTGAGTGTCCCTGCTCGTCCCAGCGTGATTGGTGGGGAGCGAATTCCTTTTCGATGAAACGCCGGACCATCGTCCGAAAGATCCGGGTCTCATCGGTCAGCCAAGGTGACTCATAGTTCAGTGACATCTTGGATGCAGATCCAGCATTTTCCAACCAAGCGTACCAGCACCAGGCATAAGACGGCGCGGCCTGCGTTAAAGCTTAAAGCGACGTGCTAACTGATCGAAGGTAATTCGTCCTTCCAAACAAGCTGGAAAATTATAGCGGAATTGTTTGACGTTGCAAATTTCAGACGGTAGGTTTTTCTGACCTTTGGTTTCTTGGGATAGATTGAGCGAAGTTTAGTGGTACCTCCACACATTCGCGAAGCTGCCTCTGCTGAGCCTAACCCGGCCCCATGCTGAGTGCTCTAGCTAATGCAGCTTCACTTATGCCGCTATGCCAGCCTGCCGAGCAACTCAAGATCAACGTGCCTCAATAGGCATTGCGGTAAGCCCGTCTAGAAAATAGTGTCAACAATATTATCTTTATATCGAGGAGGAACGACCAGTTGTCGATATAGTATAGGTCGTGTTCTACGCGACGCTGCATTTTCTCGAGCGTGTCGGTCTCTCCTCGGTATCCATTTACCTGCGCCCATCCGGTAATTCCGGGCTTGATGTTATGTCTCCGGGAAAACGGCAAGATTCGCCCCTCGAACATTTGGTTGTGAGCCGTTGCGTGTGGCCGTGGACCGACTATGGACATGGTCCCCATCAGAACGTTGATAAGCTGTGGGAGTTCATCGATGTTGGTCTGTCGCAGTATTCGACCTATGCGAGTGACCCGAGCATCATTGCGCGTTGCCTGGATAAATCGGTCGTTTTCCTGCACGTTGGCGATCATCGAACGAAATTTGGCTACGCGAATGACGGTGTTGTTATAGCCGTGCCGTTCCTGCCAATATAGGATCCTGCCACGGGACTCCAATTTAATTGCTAGTGCGACGATCCCAAAAAGCGGCGCCAGTAGAATAAGCCCTGCGGCTGCAATCAGCACGTCGAAGGTCCGTTTGAGGGTTCGCTCAAATGCGGATAGTGGCGGCCTAGCGACCTCCAGCGTCTTAAGATCCCCGAGTTCACCGATTCGCGATGTGCCAAAGAAATTGATACTGCCATAGGGCACTATGTGGACGCTAACGGGAAGCTCCGACAGCATCCTTGCAAGCTCTGGTGCTGCTGGGAGCTCCTCGGGCGACGCGAAGATAACGACATCGTCGGGACGGGCCGAACGGCATGATTCGATCGTTTGTCTCACAGCCTCGCTGTCGACGAGTTGATCGCAGTCACCCCTGTTTGACAAGTTGGGGTGAAGCGGAAACGGTAACCATGCGATACCGCGAATCGCAGTCGTCCTTACAAGCTCGCCGAATCGCTGTGCGGAAAAGTCGTCGCCAATCAAAACCACGTGTCGCGCTGTCACAAGACCCGCGCGGATGGAAGACTGAAGCCAAAAATAAAACATTACTCGTGTGAGGCAAACTGCGGTCGTCACCGCGACGATCTGCAAAACAAATGCACCGCGTGAGTACTCTTCGGTTCCTTTCAGCAAGAAAAGCGTCGACAGGAACAAAGAAAGAGCAATCCCTACAGCACCTAAACCGTTCCATAAGAGCAAATGCAGTGGCTGACGTTGTACCGCTTCGAAGTGCCGGAACCCAATTGAGATCCCCAAAACTAGTGCTGCCAGGTAGATGGCAGCAGGCAGGGACTGCGAGATTGCTGGCTGGGGTTGCAGGCTGATAAGGTGGTAAAGGTCGCTCGCCAGATATGCAGAACTAGCGACTATCACGAACTCCAAACTCAAGGTCGCCGCGCTGACCGTGGTTAATCGCAACGTGCGAG